>DASQTR010000169.1:0-6391 GCA_035641795.1 Ilumatobacter sp. | reverse complement strand
ACGCCCGCAGCGATTCGATCGTGACCTCGGCCAGCTCCTCGGCGTAATGGCACGCCGACATGTGGGCGTCCCCGGCCACCAGCCGCAGCGCCGGGACCTCCCCGTCGCACATGCCCGGCACCCGGGCGAAGCGGCAGCGGGGATGGAACACGCAACCCGACGGCTTGCGGATCAGCGAGGGTGGCGACCCGGTGATGGGCAGCAGGGGCTCGTCGCCCACGTCGTCGAGCCGGGGCAGGCTGGCCAGCAGGCCCACGGTGTAGGGGTGCCGGGGCTCGTAGAACACCTCGCGGGTGGTGCCGAGCTCGACCGCACGGCCGGCGTACATGACCATGATCCGGTGGGCCAGGCCCGCCACCACGCCCAGGTCGTGGGTGATGAGGATGATGGCCGAGTCGATCTCGTCCTTGATGTCGACCAGCACCTCGAGCACCTGGGCCTGGACGGTCACGTCGAGGGCGGTGGTGGGCTCGTCGGCGATGAGCAGGTCGGGATCGCAGGTGATGGCCATGGCGATCATGGCCCGCTGCCGCATGCCGCCCGAGAACTCGTGGGGATACATCTTCGCCCGCTTGCGGGGCTCGGGAATGCCGACGAGGTCGAGGAGCTCGATCGAGCGCTCGAAAGCCGGCTTCTTCTTGACCCCCTCATGGATCCGGACCATCTCGCCGATCTGCTTTCCCACCGTGTGCACGGGGTTGAGGGCGGTGAGGGGGTCCTGGAAGATCATGGCGATCTCCTTGCCCCGTATCCGTCGCCGCTCCTCCTCGGGCAGCGTGAGCAGGTCGCGACCCTTCCAGAGGATCTCGCCCTCCTTGACGTCGAGCGTGGGCTGCAGGCCCAGGATCGACATGGCGGTGACCGACTTGCCCGACCCCGACTCCCCCACGATGGCGAAGACCTCGCCGCGCGCCACGTCGAACGAGACGCCGTCGACCGCCTGCACCCGCCCGTCGTCGGTGTCGAAGCCGGCCCGCAGGCCGCGCAGCGACAGCAACACCTCCCGGCCGGGCGCCACGGCCCTGCCCACGACCTCGTTGACGACGTCGGTCATGCGTCTACTTCAGCTTGGGGTCGAGGGCGTCGCGCAGGCCGTCGCCCACGAACACGAACGACAGCACGGTCAGGAAGATGGCACCGGCCGGGAAGAACAGCATGTGGGGTGCGTTGGTGAGGCTGCTCTTCGCGTCGGCCACCATCTTTCCCCACGCCGGTGTCGGGTCCTGCGGGCCGACACCCACGAACGACAGGGCCGCCTCGGTGAGGACCACGCTGCCGACGGCGATCGTGCCGTAGATGATGATCGGCTGGAGCGCGTTGGGCAGGATGTGCCGGAACATGATGCGCAGGCGCGAGAAACCCAGCGCCGTCGCGGCCTCGACGTACTCGAGCCGTTTGAGCGACAGGAAGCTGGCCCGCACGATGCGGGCGATGCTGGTCCAGCCGATGACGCCGATGATGATGATGATCGAGTTCTCGCTGCGCCCGACCACGGTGGCGATCGCGACGCCGAGCACGATGTAGGGGATGGCGAGGAACACGTCGGTGATCCGCATGACCAGCGTGTCGGTGGCGCCCCCGAAGAACCCCGATGTGGCGCCCAGCAGCAGGCCGATCCCCAGCGAGATCGCCGTGGCCAGGATGCCGATCCGCAGCGACACCCGGGCCCCGTAAACCACGCGGCTGAACACGTCGCGGCCGATCTGGTCGGTGCCGAACCAGTGGTCGAGGGACGGGCTCTGGCGCGCCTGCCCGGAGGTGCGCTCGGTGATGCCGTAGGGCGCGATCAGAGGGGCGAAGATCGCCACCAGCACCAGCAGGACGATGAAGGCGAGGCCCACCATCGCCAGCCGGTTGCGGCGGAAGCGGCGCCAGACGTCGACACGTAGCGGCCGCGCCGCGCCGAGGTCGGCGACGTCGGTCGACTCGGGCGAAACGTCGATGTGGCCGGGGGCCGTGGGTTGCTCGATGAGCGTCACTGGTGCCCCCTTCGGGCGCACCGGTGACGCCAGCGCCACTTCGTGGCGCCAAGAGCACCGTGCTCCTGGATCTCGCTTCGCTCGATCATGCGTGCTCTCCCTTCCCCAACCGTATGCGGGGGTCGAACCAGGCGTACGACACGTCGACGACCAGGTTGACAAAGGCGTAGGCAAGTACGACTGCGAGTGTCAGCCCCAGCAGGACCGGCAGGTCGCGTTGCTGCACCGAGGTGACGATCTCGGAGCCCAGACCCGGCCAGTTGAAGGTGAACTCGGTGAGCACCGCGGCGCCGATGGCGGTGCCGAAGTCGAGGCCGATGAGGGTCACCACGGGCAGCATGGCATTGCGCAGCCCGTGCCTGAGCACCACGTCGCGCTCGCCGAGCCCCTTCGACTTGGCGGTGCGCATGTAGTCGGCGCGCAGCACCTCGAGCATCGACCCCCGCGTCATGCGGGCGAGCAGAGCCGTGGTCACGCTGGCCAGAGTGATCGCCGGCAGGATCAGGTAGCGCCACTGCTCGCCGGTGGGGATGAAGAAGAACGTCCACGAGTCGGGCCCGATGCCCGACGTTCGCAGCCGGGCCCACTCGGGCCAGTCCCATTTGTTGGGTTGCACCGCGAAGATGTACTGCAGCACGAAGCCGAGCACGAACACCGGGATGGCCGATGCCGCCGCGGTCAGGATCGTCGTTATTCGGTCACTGAGGGAGTAGCGGCGTATCGCAGACAGCAGGCCGACGGCGATGCCGACGATGATCTCGATGATGATCGCCCAGGTGGCGAGGCGCAGGCTGGCGACCGCCTTGTCGCCCAGGATGTCGTTGACGCCGCGGTTGGTGAGGAACGACTCGCCCAGGTCCCACTGGACCGTGCGTTCCCAGTAGTCGGCGAACTGGGTGAGGATCGGGTCGTCGAAGCCGTAGCGGGCCTCGACGCGCTCGAGCACGCCCGGGTCGACGTTGCGCTCGGCGCCACCGGCGATGAGCCGGGCCGGGTCGCCGGGCAGCAGGAAGAAGATGAAGAACAGGAACGACAGTGCCACGAACACCGTCGGAACGATCAGCAGCAGGCGGCGGATGATGTAGCTGGTCATCGTGGTCCTCGGTAAGTGGACCGCAGGTTGACCGGGGGGTGCAAGCGCACCCCCCGATCAAACCCGAACGAACCGAGGGGAATCAGCCCGTCAGGGAGACGGTCTCCCAAGTGACATGGCCCGTCGGGGTTTCCTCGAAGTTGGCAACCGTGTCCGGGTTGTACACCCGGGTGCCGTTATACCAGTTGATCGGCACCGTGCCGATGTCCTCGTTCAGCAGCACCTGCTCGGCCTGCCGGAACAGTTCACCGGCCTCGTCGGCGTCGGTGGTCGCCTTGGCCTCCGCGATGAGCTCGTCGAACTCCTCGCTGATGTAGCCGTAGTTGTTCCCGTCGAGCGCTTCCGATCCGAAGATGTCGAACGTGAAGTTGTCGTACGTCGGGTAGTCGGCGAGCCAACCGACCCGGCAGAACACGCACGCACCCTCGGCGAGCTGCCCGAAGTAGTCGTCGGGCGGGATGGGCTCCCCGACGGCCTCGATGCCGATCGCGGCGAGGTTGTCGATGATGATCGCCACGACCGGCTCGTGGCCCGAGTCGGCGTTGAACTGGATGGGCAACGGGGCGTCGAGCGAGTTACCCGCGTCCAGCCACTCCTGGTAGGCCGCCTCGGCCGCCTCGGGGTCGTAGCCGCAGTAGTCGCACAGACCCTCCTCGAAGCCGGGGATGCCCGGCGGCGCGACGCCGGTGGCCGTGGTACGCGAGCCCTCGTAGACGTCGGCGTTGATGTCCTCGCGGTCGATCGCCTGCGAGATGGCCTGGCGGAGCAGCTTGTTCTCCTCGCCGCCGACCCGCTCGTCGCGCTCGTTGAACGTGAAGTAGTACAGCCCCAGGAACGGGGTGTCGATCGTGGTCGCGTAGTTGTCCTGCGCCTCCTGGTAGCGACCCGGTGCGAAGTCGGTCGCATCGCCCTCACCGGCCTCGAACGCGTTGTACGCCGTGTCGATGTCGGAGCCGATCGGGAACGTGAGCCGGTCGAGGAACGGCTGCTCGGGCAGGCCCAACGCCTCGTCGTACTGGGTGCCGTCCCACTCGGGGTTGGGCACGAGCACGATCTCCCGGTCGTTGGCCGGAGCCTCCATCATGAACGGCCCGTTGCCGATCATGATGCCCTGCTCCCACTCGGTCTGGTCGGTGAGCTCGTCGATCTCCGACGGCATCGGCATGAACGTCTGGAAGCCGGCGACGGCGGCGAAGTTGGCGTAGGGCGCCGACAGGTCGACCGTCAGCGTCATCTCCTCGTCGTCGGCCTCGACACCCGAGATCGTCTCGGCCGCACCGTCGAGCCTCTCGGCGCCACCCTCGATGAAGGTGAACAGGTACGAGTAGTCACCGGCGAAGTCGGGATCGCTGGCGCTCTCCCAGGCCCGCACGAACGAGCTGGGCAACACCTCTTCCCCGGTGGAGAACGTGAGGCCCTCGCGGATGTGGAAGACGAACTGGGTGGCGTCGTCGTTCACGTCCCACGACTCGGCGACCACGCCCACCGTCTCGGGGTTCTCCGGGTCGCTGAAGTCGGTCTCGGCGAGCCCGTCGTACAGCGAGCCGCCTACCTGCCAGCCGTCGGAGGTGGTGTTGATGCGAGGATCGAGATGCTCAGGCGGCCCCTGGGAGAACGTGCCAAGGTCGACGAACTCGCCGCCCTGCACCCCCTCGGCCTGCTCTTCCTCGGTGGCTCCACCCTCTTCTGCGCCCTCATCGTCGTCATCGCCACCACAGGCGGCGGCCACGAGAGAGAGCCCCAGGATGAGAGCTAGGAGCTTGACGCCCCTGCGCTGTCGTCTCATTCTTGGACCTCCTAGTAATGGTCAAGTTGCACCGCCGGAGGGAGGTCGCAGGTCGGACGCAATTCGCGCCCTCGGACTCACGTCCTGCCCCACGGGATGGGTACACCGGCGTAGGGGTGTGACACTCGACACCGGCGAACGGAGCAAACTTAGCAGGATCGCGACCTGAACTGCCGATTCGGTGACCCGGCTGGCCGGGTGAATGACACGCAAATGGACATTCGCGTCAGTCTGTCGCGGCATTGTCACACAACCTGCACTTCGCCGGATGCTGCTGTCGTAGCTCCGCGTCACCCTGTGTGTATCACCCCGTGGCGCCCGTCACACCTTCTCCTTGCCGCTTGTCGGCGACCGACCAGTCGCGAGTGTGAGGTCGCGAGGGGGTCAGGCGCCCGCCCGCAAGACGTCCAGCGGGTCGTCACGGTCGGCGCGGCGCTGGGCCAACAACGCGCCACTCACGGCCGGGGCCCCCGCGATCGCGGCTACGACGGCCAGCACGCCCGGTCGTCGGCGCAGCAGCAGCGACACCCGGGCGCCACGGGGCCAACGACTAGACGCCCAAGAATCCGCCGACTCGCGTGCCCACGGGACCGGACCGTACAGGTCTTGGGTGTCACAGGGCCGCAGTAGCCTCATCGACATGTCCGTGATCTCCACCTGGCCCGACACCGGGTTGCGGCACCGGGTGAGCGTGGCGGAGTTCGGCCGCATGGCGGAGGCTGACGTCTTCGATCCCGAGGCCCGTCTGGAACTGGTTGACGGGGAGATCCTCGAGATGTCGCCTATCAAGGAGCCACACGCCTATGCGGTGGACGCGCTCACCATGCTGCTCGGCGAGCAGCTCGGTCGGCGTGGTGTCTTGCGGGTCCAGAGCTCGATCGTGTGCGGCGAGTACTCCCAACCGCAGCCCGACGTCGCCGTGCTGGCGCCACCGATCACCCGCTATCGCACCCGGCATCCCGGGGTCGACGACATCTTGCTCCTGATCGAGGTGGCCGACGCGACGCTGCGCTTCGACCGCCAGGTCAAGGTCCCGATCTACAGCCGGGAAGGCATCCGTGAGGCATGGCTGGTCGACATCCCCAACCGGCGGGTCGAGGTCTTCCGCCAGCCAACACCCGACGGCTACGCCAGCGCGACGGCGCATCACCTGGGCAGCGTCATCTCCCCCACCGCCTTTCCGGAGGTCGAGATCGCCGTCGCCGAGCTGGTCCCCGAGAGGTAGGGGCCCGTACAGCGGTCAGGCGCGCGAGCGGACCCGGAGCCGCCCGTCGTCCAGCTCCAGCACACGGTCGGCGGCCTCGAAAGCCAGCTCGTTGTGAGTGGCGACCAGGCAGGCGGTGCCGGCGTCGGCCAGCCGGTGCAGCACGAACATGACCGCCTCGGCCCGCTCGACGTCCTGGTGGGCGATGGGCTCGTCGGCCAGCAGCAACCGGGGTTGGACGACGGCGGCGCGGGCCACCGCGGCGCGCTGCTGCTCGCCCAACGAGACCTCCGACGGGTAGCGGTCGGCGAGATGGTCGATCGCCAGCT
>DASQTR010000168.1:0-4801 GCA_035641795.1 Ilumatobacter sp. | reverse complement strand
GCGGCCAGACGTGTTGGCGTGGGCGCAGGGCGTCGCGAGCGCCGACCCGGACGATCGCAGTCCGCTGGCCCCCGTCGTGTGGGCCGTGGCGAGCTATGCGACGTGGATGCGCGGCGACATCGCGACGAGCACGCGCGACCTCCTCCATGCACAGCGGCTAATGGAGCGTCAGGGTGACGCGACGCCACCGATCGTCGCCCTGATCATCGGCAACAACGGCCTGATCGAAGGGCGGCTCGACCACGCGGTGACCTGGTACCGCCGCGCCATCGCCTCCGCGGGAGACGATCGCTCGGACCGGTTGTTCGCTTCCAGCACCGAGTTGCTCGCGCTGGCGTACGCGGGGGATCCGAGGGTGGTAGAAGCCGCCACGGAGGTGCTCGCGGAGGTAGGCCAGGAGCGCACAGCGCACGCCTCCTACGCTTGGTACTGCGCCGGCGAATCGGACCTGACGATCGACCTGGATCGTGCCCGCGAGCGGTTCGAGCGTGCGCTCGAACTGGCAGACGCGACGCACGCCTCGTTCGTGACCGGGACGGCGGGCGCCTCGTTGGCCTCGATCGAGGCGCGACACGGCGACCCAGAGGCAGCCGCCGCCGACTACCGCCGCCTGATCGTGCACTGGCAGCACGCCGGCATGTGGCCGACCCAGTGGACGATGTTGCGGTCGATCGCCGGCCTGCTGGCGCGGCTCGACCGCGACCGCGACGCGGCCGTTCTCCTCGGTGCGGTGCGGGCGACCGAGTCGGGCCACCGCATCTTCGGCGCCGACGAGGTGGCGCTGGCCGACTTGGCGGTTGAGCTCGAACGGCGCCTCGGCGCGTCCGACTACGCCACGGCGATCGGCGACGGCGCCATGCTCGATGGCGCCGGCGCCGTCGCCCATGCCTTACGATCGCTGTGAGGCCGCCTCACCAACGTGGCTGCTCGTCGAGCACGCCGAGCAGCGCCTTGCCGACTGCCTCGTGGGCGATCGCGTCGTTGCCGGGATGGAAGCCACCGCAACGGACGTCTCGGTAGAGGCGCTCGAGCTCGTTGCCCTTGAACATGCCGCCCCCGCCGGACACGTCGAGCGCGATGTCGAGCACCTTCTTGGCAGCTTCGACCGCCCGCCACTTCATCGAATACACCTTCGGTACCCAGGCGTCGCCATGGTCGGTGCCGGCGACCCACTCGTCGGCGAAACGGTCGACCGTCGCCCCCGCGGCGTCGAGCTCGAGGTACATCTCGGCGATCTGATGCTGAATCATCGGGTGATAGGCGTAGGCGCCGCGCTCGATGGCGATCGACGTCTTGCGCTGGGCGCCGGACACGGCGAGCTCGAGCGCGCGTTCCGCGATGCCGACGTACACGGTGGCGATCAGGGGCAGTGGCCACATCGCCAAGGCCACGACGAATGGATCGGTGCCGTCGCCGGCCGGCGTCACGCAACCGATCCGGACGTCCGGCACGAAGACGCCGTCCAGCACCGTGTCGTGGCTCTGGGTGGCGCGCATGCCCATCGTGTTCCAGGTCTCGACGACCGTCACGCCGGGGCTGTTGCGCTCGACGAAGGCGTGCACGACCTGGGGGCCGCCCGGCGCGTCGACGTCCATGGCATGCGCACCGAGCCACTTCCACACCGGTCCGTTGGAGCCGAACTGCTTGCGTCCGGTCAGCACGTACCCACCCTCGACGCGCTCCGCTTTGCAGGTGGAGAGCAGGACCGGGATGTCGTTGCCCGTCTCGGCGTGCCCGGCGGCGATCACGTCACCGTCGAGCGCGACTTGGAAGACCCAGTCGAGTGAGCTGTCGCCCCATCCGTGGAGCTGGGCGGCCATGCCCACCCAGTAAGTGTGCATCGTCATCGCGAGGGCGGTCGCGGGGGCGTAACGGGCGAGGCGCCGCTGGCTGGCGACCATGTCGGCCAAGCTGTAACCCCAGCCGCCGAACTCCGCCGGGACGGCGGCGGCGAGGTACCCGATCTCGCGCAGCTCGGCGAGATCGTCATGGAAGTACGTGTTGGTGCGGTCGAGCTCGCCGGCGCGGGCGCGGAAGCGTTCGAGCATGTCGGTTGGCAGCTCGGTGCGGGACTCGGTCTTGATTGAACTGATGGTGTCGCTCATGTGACCGACCATGCGCCGCCCCGCTCACACCGCGCTCTCATCCGCTTTCACGGCGTGCGAGCGGATCCACAGCCGGTGTGAGTGGGGGCAGTGAGGCTCGGTCTCCATGGAGATCGCAACACTCGGCACGATCCTCTCGGTGTGGGCGCACCCCGACGACGAGACCTATCTCGCGGCGGGCGTGATGGCGGCGGCCGGCGACTTGGGCCAGCGCGTCGTGTGCGTCTCGGCCACCGCAGGCGAGCACGGCACAACCGATCCGGCGGCCTGGCCTCCGCATCGCCTGGCGTCTGTACGAGGCTGGGAGTTCGCTGCTGCGATGGCCGTGCTGGGCGTCGGGGAGCACCGGCTGCTCGGCCTGCCCGACGGCATGTTGTCGGAGTGCGAGGGGCCGGGCCTGGCCGCTGTCTCGGCGCTCATCGAGCAGGTCCGTCCCGACACGATCCTGACGTTCGGCGCGGACGGTGTCACGTTCCATCCCGACCACATCGCCATCCATCACTGGGTGACGGAAGCCTGGCGCCGTGACGGATGCCGATCCCGCCTGCTGTACGCGTCCCCGACGGTCGCGCATCTTGATCGCGTCGGCGACCTGTACGAGGAATGGGGCGTCTACATGAGCGACGAGCGGCCGATCGGCGTGTCGGTCGCTCAGCTCGCCGTGCACTTAGACGTCCAGGGGAGCGCGCTCGACCGCAAGCTGACCGCCCTGCGCTGCCTGGCGTCCCAGACCGGCGCCGTGATGGCCTCGCTCGACCCGGGCGTGTACGCGGCGATCGTCACCGAGGAGGCCTTCGTCGAGGCCTCCCCGGTGACGACCGGAGTGGAACACTTCGCTTTCCGCTAGTCAGCGACGAGCGCCTTCAACACGTCGAGCTTGGCAGCCCTCCGTGCCGGCAGCACGGCCGCCACCGCACCGGCGACGCCGGCGATCGCGGTCACGACCACCAGGCTGGTGTACGGGATCGTCAGCTTGTCGATGCCCTGGTCGGCCATCGCCCGGACGATCGCCCACCCGAAGAAGGTGCCGATCGCAAGGCCGAGCGTCGTGCCGAAGACGGCGATGATGATCGACTCCCAACGGACCGTGGCTCGCACCTGGGTGCGTGCCATCCCGACCGCCCGCAGCAGCCCCAGCTCCCTGGTGCGCTCGAAGATCGAGAGCGCCAGCGTGTTGGCGATGCCGAGCAGCGCGATCACCACGGCGAGCATGAGCAGTGCGTAGAACAGACCGAGCATCGTGTCGATCTGGCTGCTCACGACGCCGAGGAAAGCCTCCTTGTCCAGCACGTTGGCGGAAGCGTATGCGGAAGCCACCGCGTCGATGGCGCCCTCCTCACCGGCGACGTAGACCCGGTAGTCCAGATCGTCGCCGCCGTTGGCCCGCAGCGCGGCGAGGTCGACGAACATCGCTCCCACCCAATCCGTGGAGCCCGAATAGATGGCCTCGACAACGAACGTCGTGTCGCCGCCGGGGAAGGTGGCGGGAACTGTGGAGCCGAGCGTCCAGCCCTTGGTGGCCGCTTCCTCCGCCGACACCGCAATGCCGTCGGCACCCAGCGAGTCGAGGCTTCCCTCGACCGAGCCCAGCTTGAACACCTCGTCGACGGTGGTGGCGTCGAAGGCGCTGAAGAAGTCGGTGGCCGAGCCGTCCACGACGGCCGGGCTCGTCCTCGCCTGAGTGACGACGTCGACGCCCGGTGTCACGCGCAGCTCGTCAGCCAAGTCGGGGCTGAGACCGACAGAGTTGTCATAGCCACCGGTCTCCACGATGTGCGTTCCGGTGAACTCGGTTTCGAGTGAACCGGCGAGCGAGCTCTTTGCAGAGGCCGCGAACACCGTGATGAAGCCGACCAGTGCGACGCCGATCATCAGCGAGGCAGCCGTGCGGGCGGTGCGCTTCGGGTTGCGCATCGCGTTCCGAGTGGCCAGCTCGCCGGCGAGCCCGCGGGCCCGCAGCGGCAACCCGAAGAGCTTGGCGACAGGTCGCGCAAGCACCGGGCTGAGGACGGCCACACCGACGAACGTCGCCAGCGCACCGAGCCCGACCAGGGCAAGCTCGCCCTGGAGGCCCGCCACCAGGGCGGCGATGCCACCACCGGTGATGACCGTGCCGACGACGGCCCGCTTGGTCGAGGATGCCGAGCGGTCGACGTTGACCTCGCGCAGCGCTGCGATCGGTGCGATCCGGGCGGCACGGCGAGCCGGCAACCAGGCCGACAGCACCGTGATGCCGACGCCGACCGCGAACGACAAGATCATCGCCTGGGAACTGATCACCATCGGACCATTGGGCATCTCGAACCCGAACACGCTCATCAACACCCGCAGACCGGACGCCACGCCGATACCGGCGACCAGACCGGCAGCCGAGGCGAGCACACCGACGACGAGCGCCTCGGTCAGCACCGAGCGCTTGACCTGCCGCCCGGAGGCGCCGATCGCACGCAGCATCGCCATGTCGCGTGTGCGCTGGGCGACGGTGATCGAGAACGTGTTGTTGATGATGAAGGCGCCGACGAACACGGCCACGAATGCGAACACGAGCATGATCACACTGAACGCCTTGATATCGGCCGCCAACGCGGCTTGGTCCTGCGCGATGAGGGTGGCACCGGTGATGACCTCGACATCATTGCCGACCGCGGCCTGGATGGCAGCGGTGGCCGCGTCCTGCGACACACCTGGATCGGCGG
>DASQTR010000167.1:0-2194 GCA_035641795.1 Ilumatobacter sp. | reverse complement strand
CCGACGTGCGCCAGGAGCTCCACAAGGCGGCGGGAATGAGCGTCTGGTCGCACCTTCTGAAGCTCGTCGGTGAGGGTCGAGTGGAGGTTGAGGGATCTCTGCCTCCGGCGCTCGCCGCTCGCTATCGCTCGGCGCACGCTGGTTGACGGGGCGCTTGCCTGGACAGGGAGCGTTCGACAGCACCGTCCCTGTCGTGCGGCGAATGGTCAAGTTCTTTACCATTTCTGACGTGAAGTGGGGCGGAAACCACGTTCAGTAGCGATCGCGCGTGACGAGCCGCACTTCGTGGCAATTTACTTTGACACGCTCTGTAGTCACAGTAGACAGTGGGTGTAGACCACGTCCCTACCAGTGCCATGGGTAGGGCCGTTCCAAGTGGGTGACCGGGGAGCCCGGCACCAGGTCGGCGGACACAGGAGCGAAGCACACATGAACCGACTGGTATCCCTTTCTAGGCATCTGCGTCTGGTGCTGGCGGCAGCACTCGCCACGCCCGTGGCGATCACGCTTGCCGCGTCCCCCGGCTCACCCGCGCAGGCCGCGCTGGGCGGCGTCACACCGTTCGAGATCGACTCGAACACGACGGTGCAATCGGGTACCGACTGGGTGTCGAAGTTCGCCGCCGGGGAGGTCGCCGTGGCCAACGATGCGAACTTCACCGGCGCCGCGATCGTGCAGAGCGACGTCGGTTCGTCGACAACCGAACCGAATTGGCTCGCAAACTGCCCCGCCTCGAATACCGACTCCGTGTTCAAGAACAGCACCAACATCCAGGACCCCGACTGGACCGGTGACCACGAGACGCAGTCTGTGACGCCGAAGAACGACGTCTGCCAGTCCTACTTCACGGTCGACGTCGTCGAGGATGGGGCCCGCGCCGGACACATCATCGCCTACGTCGCCTTCACCCGGCGCGTGTTCAACGGCGACGGGTCGTACTACTTCCTGCTGTCGAAGGGCGCCAACCCCGACGTCCGGGTCGCCGGCGACATCGTGATCGAGGTCGACTACGGCAGCCAGGGCGAGGCACAAGGCCTGAAAACCGCAACGTGGGGCGGCACGCCGCTGGCGCTCGGCTCGGCCGTCGACGTCGGTGTCACCAACGCCAATGTCGAACTGTCACCGGTGCAGTACTTCGCCGAGGTCGCGCTCGACCTCACTGCTCTGAACCTCGCTCCCAACGTGTTCAACCTGCCGACACCCGAGAGCTGCCAGGCGTTCGGGTTCGGCCGCGTGATCTCGCGCACCGGCAACAGTGCCAGCGCGACCCTCAAGGACGACGGCGAGCCCGGCGCGCTCGACTTCAACGTGTGCGGCTCGCTGATCGTCGAGAAGGTGCTCACCACCGACGTCCCGGGCACGCACGAGTTCCCCGCGGTCGTCACGCCCCCTGACGGCGTGACGATGGACGGCGACTTCGTGCTCACGGTCCCGGGTGATCCGGTCACGTTCGAGGCGCTTCCGCCGTCCAGCGACGGCTACAACGTGTGGGAGGCGCTGACCGGCGATCTCGCCGACCGCTGGGATCTCGTCAGCATCGTGTGCGAGAACGACAACGCCACGCCCGATGACGCCACCGACGATCCGGCTCCGGTCGAGATCGAGTCCCAGGACGATACGTTCCCGCTCGGCACGTTCGAGACGGTCACCTGCACGATCACGAACTCTCCCGCTCCGGCGGTCATCAACGTCGACAAGGACGCCGACGGCGGCGTCGGTGTGTGGCCGGTCGCACTGAGCGGCGATGCGTCCGACTCGGTCGACGTCAGCGACGACGGCACGATCGACTTCACCACTGCCGGCACGTTCGAGTCCTTCGGCGAGCTTGCCGCCGGCTCGTACACCCTCACCGAGGGCGACGAATCCGGCGACGGGGCGTTCCGCCCCAGCGGCTGGTCGTGCACCGTGGTGGGCGGCAGCACCACGACCGCCACTGGTGCCGCGATCGGTGTCGACGCCAACCCCGGTGACGTCATCAACTGCACGATCACCAACACGCCGGTCGCACCGCCCGACGTGCGGGTCGGAAAGTCGGCTCTGCCGGCCTCCTTCCCCGAGACTGCGACCGCACCCGGAAGCCCGATCATCTACACGGTCGTCGTCCACAACGACGGCACCGAGCCGTTCACGATCACCAACCTCACCGATGCCGTCGAGGGCGGCGCAGCGTTCGACCTCGACGCCGCTGTGGCGG
>DASQTR010000166.1:0-14969 GCA_035641795.1 Ilumatobacter sp. | reverse complement strand
ACATGGCTCTCGCTTAACGGCTCAGGCTGCGAAGGCCGCGTTCGCGGCGGCGGCGCTTGCTGCGCCGGGCGACGGCGACGAACACGATGAACGCCGTTGACACGACGATCCAGGCGATCAGCAGCACGAGCGCCACGTTCGCCAGTGCGCCGGCGACCTCGCTCGTGCGCGCCTCCACCGCTGCAGCGGTGAAGCGGCTCGAGATCGACGAGTCGTCGTGGCAGTAGTTCTTCCACCACGACGGCGACGTCAGCCAGTTCGTCACGCACTGCTGGACGATGTCGGCGAAGCCGAAGTTGTTGGCGCCGATGAGGACCGTCACCGCCTCGACGTTGTGGGTGCGGGCGAAGGCGTCGAGCTCGACGACCTGGCTGCGGCGCGTGCCGTCGTTGTACCAGTCGAGCCCAGGTTTGAAGTTGCCGCCGGTCTGGGTGTACGTGCGCGCCCCGGAACAGGCGAGGTTCAGCGAGTTGACATTGACGCCATCGAAGATATGGGCCTCGGCCGCCTTCGAGCGGTGGCAGCCGGGGATCGCCTCGCCGGTGCCGGCGGCGTTGTCGTTGTAGGCGTCGGCGCCGGTGTCGACGTACGACGGCGAGACGTTCGAGTTGCCGGCCCACCGCCCGGCCTCGCCGGAGATCGCGGAGTCGCCGATCGTGACCATCCATGGTGTGCCGACGTTCGGTCCGTCGGCGAGCGCCGGCCCGACGGCGTCGACCGCGATCGCGACCGTGGCGAGCGACGCCGCCGTGAGGAAGGTTCCGACCAGAGCTCGCTTGCGCATCGCTGCCCCCTCTTGGCGATCGCACTTTGGCGATCCGGCTTCGGCGATATTGACCAGCGCACGCGCGTGCGCGCAAGCGTCGTCGGTCATTGATTGCTGGCGTTGTAGTTGGCGAGTAGAGCGTTGGACTGCTCGGCGGCGCTCGTCAACGCCGCCTGCACGTCGCCGCCGTTGAAGATCTCGGCGACAGCGTTGGCCGTGATCGAGCGGATCTCCCGCTGCGGGCCGAGGATCGGGCCGAGCGAGGCGGGCGAGTCGGGGGTCTTGACGAGCTGGTCGTAGCCGACCCGGTAGCGCGGATCGTCACGGTAGAGCGACAGCGCGGGCTCCACCTCGAGCGCGTCGGCGCGCACCGGCACGTAACCGGTCAGCGTGGCGAACAGCGACTGCACCTCCGGGCGCACCAGGTACTTCATGAAGTCCCACGCCGCCGCAGCCTCGACGTCGGACTTGCCCTCGGTGACATAGACCGCGGCACCCCCCACGAGCGCGGTGGGCGGCGGCACCGGGCCCGGCATCGCACCGACGCCGATGTCCTCCGGACCGAGCCCGGGGACGAGACCGCCGGCAAGGGTGCTGACGACGGTGCCGAGGAACGCCGACGACCCGAGCGCCATCGCCGCCGGCGCAGAGGTGTCGGCAAGCTTCAGCAGTTGGTCGGCACCGCCGGCGTTGTCGCCGACGTAGAACGCCAGGCCGTCGTTGATCAGCGACTGCACGTACGTCAGCAGCTCGACACCGGCGGCGCCGTCGTAGAGCACCTCGGTCGCGGGTGCCAGCCGCCCGTTGCCGTTGTCCGCGTAGAGCTCACCCATGTTGGCGAACCATTGCTCGATGTACCACCCGCCCCCCGAGCCGCTCCCCGACTCGACCGCCAGCCCATACGCGGCGGCGCCCGAGTCGACGAGCTGCTGCGAGTACTGGCGCAGCTCTTCGAGCGACTGAGGGGGCCGGTTCGGGTCGAGGCCCGCCGCCTCGAACATGTTGCGGTTGTAGTAGAGGACGGGGTTCGACACGTTGAATGGCATTCCCCACTGCACCCCGGCGGCGCTGTAAGCGGCGATCGTCGACGGCTGGAATCCGGACGTGTCGTACCCATCCGCCTCGACGCACGCCTGCGTCGGGATCACCGTGCCTGAATCGATGACCTGCTGCGTCGTGTAGTCGACGAACATCACGATCTCTGGCCGGTCGCCCACGGTCGACTGGAAGAACTTGTCGATCGTCTCGAGATAGCCACCCTGGTTCTCCGCCGAGACGCGGACGCGGGTCTGGCTGGCGTTGTAGTCGTCGGTGAGGCGCTGCATCGCGGCCTCGTTGTCGACCGAGAGCCCGTGCCAGAGCGTGATGTCGACCGGCTCTGGCGCGCTGGCGAGCGCGGAGACGGGGCAGTCGGGCAGCGATGCCAGCGGGGTCGTGGTCGTGGTCGCGTTCGTCGCCGGTGGTGTCGATGCCGGCTGATCGCCCGCGGCGGTGCTTTGCGGCGCGAGCGAGCCGTCGCCCCGCGACACGGTTGTGGCCACGGCAAGGGTCGTGTCGGGCGCGCCCGAAACTGCCGACACCGTCGGGGTGTCGTTGCCGGCGACGATGATCGACTTACCGGAACCGCACGCTGCCGCCAGCAGCGCACACGCCAGTGCCAGCGAGCCGACTCGGGTGGACTGTGCTCTCATCCCTTCACCGCCCCCGCTGAGAGTCCGCGGATCAGCGCCTTTTGGAACAACAGCAGCGCGATCACGATCGGCACGGCGGCGATGATCGTGCCCGCCATCACGAGTGCGGGTTGCTGGATCGCGCTTTCGCGCAGCGCCCTGAGTCCGCTCTGGACCGTGTTCATGTCGTCCTCTGTCGTGATGACGTTCGGCCACAGATACTGGTTGTACGCGGAGAGGAAGCCGAACAGTGCCAACGCGCCGAGCGTGGGACGCATGATCGGCACCGCAACATGCCATACGAAGGCGAGGTGTCCGGCGCCGTCGATGCGCGCCGCGTCCCGCAGCTCACCAGGTAACCCGAGGAACGCCTGCCGGACGAGGAACGTGCCGAACGCAGTGGCGACGAACGGGATCGCCAGCCCCTGGTACGTGTTGATCCAGTCGAGCGTGCCGACAGTGCGCCGGTTGACGACCACGGTCGCTTCGAACGGCACGAGCATCGTCGAGATGAACAGCACGAACAGCACATTGCGCCCGGGGAAGTCGAGCATCGAGAAGGCGTAGCCGGAGAGCACGGACGTCACGAGCTGAGCGATCGTGATGATCGATGCCACGACGAGCGAGTTGAGGAGGTAGCGGCCGAGGCGCCCGTCGGTCCAGGCGTCACCGAAGTTGTCGAGCGTGAACGGGCCGGGTACGAGTGGGTTGTCGAGCAGCTCCCCCGGCGGCTTGAAGGCGCCGATGACAGTCGTGTAGATCGGGAACAGGACGACGAAGGCGATCACGCACAACAGCGCGTAGCGGCCCACCAGGCGGGCGCCGGTGGGCGCCCGCTCAGCTGGCATAGTGCACCCGCTTGCCGATCCCCCGGAGCTGGAGCAGTGACAGCGCCAGCAGCACCACGAACAGCAGCACGGCGGTCGCCGCCTGCAGGCCGTCGTCGTTGGCGATGATCGACTGACTGCCGTACGTGAGGTACGTCATGGTGGTGGTGGGGTTGTCGGGGCGGGGCCCGCCGTCCGTCAGCAGGTCGATCTCGCCGTACGCCTGAAACGCGCGCGTGGTCAGCACGATCACGACGAACAGCAGCGTCGGTCCGAGCAACGGCAACGTGATCCGCCAGAACCGCACCGTGCCGGTTGCCCCGTCGATCGCGGCCGCCTCGTTGAGCTCGTCGGGGATCCCCTGCAGCCCTGCGGTGACAAGGATGAACGTAAAGCCCAGGCTCGCCCACACGCTCGAGACGGCGACCGACCAGAGCGCCGTTTCCGGATCGCGCAGCAGCCCCGGGTCCTTGATCTTGGGGAACAAGTCGTTCAGCCAGCCGATGTTGGCGAGCGCCCCCACGTCCGGCTGCAGCAGGAAGAGCCACATGAGACTCGCCACCGCCACCGATGTTGCGACCGTGGAGGAGAAGATGGCGCGGAAGACGCCGATCCGGTTGAGCGGCTTGTTGGCGACCACCGCCAGGCCGACTCCGAGCGCCAGCCCGAGGGGCACGGTGATGAGCGCCAGCTTGAACGTCACCCACAGCGCGTTCTGGAACTCGACCGACCTGAAGGCGTCGACGTATTGGTCCCAGCCGTTCGAGCGGCAATTCCCACCCTGAATGTCGCATCGCTGACTGCCGAGCAGGATCGCGCGGATGAGCGGATACACCACGAACACGGAGAGCACGAGCATCGACGGGGCCAGGAGCAACAATGCGGCAGGAGCCTGCTTCCAACGCTGCCTGCGGGTCGTCGCCACGCGGCCACGATACGCGAGCACTCGGTCCGACGATCAGATGCGGCGACGTCGAGCCGGTATGGTCGCGCCAGTGAGCGACGCGATCCCCCACGACGCCGCGCCTCGCGCTCCGGTCGACCTGGATCGCGTCGAACGCGATCTCGAAGGTGTGGAGGCGGCGCTTGCCCGCCTCGACGTCGGCGTGTACTGGACCGACGAGGTCACCGGCGCGCCGCTCGACGACGATCTGCTCGCGGCTGATCCCGTCGCCCGTCGCGCGCTCGGTCGCGACGAGGCGTAGGCACGGGGCCCAAATGAAGAAGGCGTCGCAGGCGGCGTCGGTCGCGTCACTGGTTGCCGTCGCCACGGCGCTCGCCGCAGCTGCGGTCAAGGTGAGCCACGCGGCTGGGGAGTCGCCGCTCACCAGCCGATTCAGCCGCACCGTGCGCGTCTGGCGGCTCTCGACCCGCAATGCCGCCCGCTTCGCCGCCATGAAGGTGCGCCGCGCCGCCTCGCCAGCAGCGCGGCGGGCGGAGCTCGATGAGCAGTTCGCCATCCGCACCGCCGAGGACGTCGCCAAGCACCTCGGTGAGATGAAGGGCGTGCTGATGAAGGCGGGACAGCTCGTCAGCTTCATCTTCGAGACGCTCCCCGACGAGGCGCAGGCCGCGCTCGCCACGCTCCAGGCCGACGCCGCCCCGATGTCTCCCTCGCTGGCCGCAGACGTCGTCGAGGCCGAGCTCGGTGCCGCGCCCGAGCGGGTGTTCCTCGACTGGACCGATCTGCCGGTTGCGGCTGCGAGCATCGGCCAGGTCCATCGCGCTGTCACGCACGACGGCGTCGACGTCGCCGTCAAGGTGCAGTATCCGGCGGTCGACGCCGCGATCGAAAGCGATCTCGACGCCGCCGAGAGGATGTACGCGGTGTTCTCGGCGATCATGCTGAAAGGGCTCGACGCCAAGTCACTGGTCGACGAGCTGCGCCAGCGGATGCGCGAAGAGCTCGATTACGAGCTCGAGGCGGAGAACGTGCGCGAGTTCGGGCGGATCTTCGCCGGCCATCCCTGGGTGCGCGTGCCGCGACTGATCCCTGAGCTCTCAACCCGCCGCGTGCTCACCACGGAGTGGGTCGACGGCATGTCATTCGACGAGTTCCGTCGCACCGCCAGCCCGAACACCAAGCAGCGCGCGGGCGAGGTGATCTGGCGGTTCGCCCAACACGCGGTGCTGCGGCACGGTGCGTTCAACGGCGACCCGCACCCGGGCAACTACAAGTTCCACCACGACGGCAGCGTGACATTCCTCGACTTCGGGCTCGTGAAGCGGTGGTCACCGGGTGAGTGGGAAATCCTCGCCCCCACGCTCGACGCGATCGTCGTCCACCGCGACCCGGCGAGGCTGGTCGCGGCGATGGAGGAGAGCCGCTTCCTGCGGCCGGGGCACGGGCTCGAGGCCGAGCTCGTCTACGACTACGTGAGCAGTCCGTACGAGCCGTACCTGAGCGACGAGTTCACGTTCTCACGCCAGTGGATGAGCGACACGATCGGCAAGATGTTCGATGTCCAAGGGCCGCACCAGCGGGTGATCGAGGCTTTAAATCTGCCGGCCACGTTCGTGATCCTCGATCGCGTGGTCTGGGGCATCAGTGCGATCCTCGGCAAGCTCGAAGTCAGCGGACCGTTCCGGGCGATGTTGCTGGAGTACATCGCCGGGGGTGAACCGGCGACCGATCTCGGCGCCGCCGAGGAGGCCTGGCGGGCGGCGTCGCGCTCTCATGAGTGACCATCTCGGCATCGTGGAGCTCAGCGGCGTGTGCGCGGCGATGCGGGGGCGCAGCCTCGAGTTGTTCGAATTGCTCGGGGCGTCGGTGTCGAGCACCTCACCGGGGGAGCTGCAACGCCTGTTCGCCGAAGCCTGCCACCGTCACGCCTGGCACGCGGAGCTCTGGGAGGCGCGGGCGCCGGCGATTCCGGCGGCGGCGACGTCCTCAGGCGAAGGCGAACGGCTTGGCCGCGATCCGCAGCCCATGTCCGACGGCGACGAGGCGCGCCGCGATCGATATCGCGGCGAGCTGTCGGCGATGGAGGAAGCGCTGCGCGCGCTACGCGCTCGGACCGAGCCCGCGCTCGATCCGAACACGGCGCGAACGATCGATCTCGTCGGCCGAGACGTCGTCGAGATCGCGGCTCGGCTCGACGCGCTACGAAGTCGGTGACGCCGCGGTCGCTGGACGCGCCGCGAAAGGCCGGACTGCCGGTTTCTGCCATCCCAGGCGATCGGCCATGCCGTGCGGCGGCCAGCGGTCGTCTCGGCTGTACGCCCACCACTCGAACGGGTTCAGGTAGTAGGCGCATGATTCGACGACCTTGAACAGGCGTTGGTCGCGCCTGACGGTCGCCCACACGGCGACGCCCGCCGCCGCCCCGCCTGCCAGCCAACCTCCGTACAGCGCGGGATAGGCGGGACCGAACCACCGCGCTTGCCACGCGTGCACGTTCTCGTGATCGGTCACGAGCTTGGCTCGGCGCGGGCTGGTCAGGTCGCCGGCTCCGGCGACCACGTTGCCGAACGTCGTCGCGAATCCTTTGCGGAGCTGCAGCCCGCGGGCGTACACATGACGGTTCTTGCGTTCGCTCAGCGCCGCGCTGTACCCCGAGTCGCGTTGCACCAAGCCGACTGCATTGGCGACGACGCCGGCAGCGGTCGTCGCCCCCGCCCACGTCGAGTCGAGCACGAACGCCACCGCGCCCTGCGGCGACCTCCAGTCGTACGTGCGGCGCCATCCGGAGATGGCGCCGTTGGCGCCGGCGACGATCGCCAGCGGAACGCCGAGGCCGCGCACACGAGAGCCGACCGCGCCGCCGAGCGCGGCGCCGGCGGCACCCGCTGAGATCGCTTCGACGAGGCCGGCGGACCTCACCGATCGCGAAGCTTCGCCAGCAGTCGCAGCATCTCCAGGTAGAGCCAGACGATCGTGACCAGCAGCCCGAACGCGCCGTACCACTCGAAGTTCTTCTCGAGCCCCATCTTCGAGCCGCGCTCGATGAAGTCGAAGTCGAGCGCCAGGTTGAACGCCGCCAGACCGGCGACGAACACGCTGAAGGCGATGCCGAGCAGACTCGGGCTGGACAGGAAGCTCACCGATCCGGCGCCCGCGAACAGCTGGATCAGGAAGCACAGGCCGTAGAACACCATGATGCCGATCGTGGCGGCCACCACGATCGTGCGAAACCGCTCGGTGACCTTGATGATCCGGGTGCGGTACAGCACGAGCATCACGGCGAACACCGCAATGGTGGCGCCCGCGGCCTGCACAACGATGCCGTCGTAGAAGGTCTCGTACATGCGCGACAGCGCGCCGACGAAGAAACCCTGGGCGATCGCGTACAGCGGCGCAACGAACTTGGCCAAGTGCGGCCGGAACATCAGCAGCAGGGCGAGCCCGAAGCCGACGATCACTCCCACCCACGCGAGGGCCGGGATGCTGTAGTTCAACTCGCCGGTGTCGGTGACCTCTGGCCCGCCGGTCTGGATCCATCCGGCGGTAGCGCTGGCGAGCAGCAGCACGAACAGCACGGCCGTCTTGCCGATCGTGCCGTTGACGGTCATCAGGTCCGGCCGCCAAGTGCTGATCGGGCCGTCGCTGATCGGCCCTCGGTACGCGGACGGCTCCGGCGGCGCCCAGGTCGCGGGCGCCTTCTCGAGCGTTCGCTCGTTCAACACGGGACTGGGCATCGATCCTCCTCTGGGACCCGGTACGAAGACTCCTCGAACCGATCATCACGCTACCGGTTCGGCCTTTATCGCGGTTTGGCGGGCGATCAGGCAGCCGCATTGATCTGAAAATCAGATCGGCGCGGTTCAGCTATGCGGAACACTGTTATGTGCCTCAGAACGGGCGCGCTCGGTTGCGGCTCTTGACCGCCTCGGTATCGTTACCACAACCCGCCGGCCTGATGGTGGACACTTCACCCCCATTTCACCTGGAGTTTCAGTGGTGATCCTGGGGACGTGCCAGCAACCGTCGAATCGGGCAGAACACCGACCATAGCCACTCGAACCCAGAGGGAGCCATCGTGGCCAAAGATCGCGTCGAGCGAGACGACGAAGACCTGGTTCGGCTGTATCTGACCGATATCGGTCAATACACGCTGCTGACGAAGGACGACGAAGTCAGGCTGGCGAAAGCGATCGAGGCCGGAAAAGAGGCGATCGAGTCACTCGACGTCGGCGGCAAGGAGGTCACGCCCGCGCGCAAGCGCGAGTTGCGTCGCATGGCCCGCCAAGGCGAGGAGGCCGAGCGCCAGTTCGTCCAGTCCAACCTGCGTCTCGTGGTGTCGATCGCCAAGAAGTACCAGGCATCCGGGCTGCCGCTGCTCGACCTCATCCAGGAGGGCAACCTCGGCCTGATGCACGCCGTCGAGAAGTTCGACTGGCGCAAGGGCTTCAAGTTCTCGACCTACGCGACATGGTGGATCCGCCAGGCGATCACCCGCGGCATCGCCAACACCGGCCGCACCATCCGCCTGCCGGTGCACGCCGGCGACACGCTCGCCCGCCTCCAGAAGGCACGCTCCCGGCTGGAGCTCAAGTACGGCCGCCCGGCGACGCTGGCCGAGCTCGCCAAGGAAGTCGAGATGCCCGAGGACAAGGTCACCGAGGCGCTGCGCTTCGCGGCCGAGCCGCTCTCGCTGTCCGAGCCGCTGCGCGAGGACGGCGACGCCGAGCTCGGCGACGTCGTCGAGGACCGCTCCGCGGAGTCGCCGTTCGAGGTCGCCGCCACCGCGCTGCTCCCCGAGGAGATCTCGCGTCTGCTGGCGCCGCTCGACGAGCGCGAACGCGAGATCCTCAAGCTGCGCTTCGGGCTCGACCGCGGCGAGCCGCGCACGCTGGAAGAGGTCGGCGAGCACTTCAACCTCACACGCGAGCGGATCCGCCAGATCGAGGCCCGGGCCATGAGCAAGCTACGTCACCCGAGCAGCGACACCGGCGCACGCGACCTGCTCGCCGTCTGACGCCGCCGTGCGCGAGCACGGACGGAAACCAGCCGCCGCCGAGACGGCACCGATGCCACACTGAACGGATGGCTGCGACGACGGACTTCGTCATTCGCGCCGCCAGGCGTGCGGACGCGGACGGGATCACCGACGTGCAGGTCGCGTCGTGGCGCGCCGGGTACGCCCATGTGTTCCCCGAGTCGGTGCTGTACGCCGACGACTTCGACTCGTCGCGACGCACGTTCTGGAACAACTGGCGATTCGGACCCGGCCACCGCGTCGTGGTCGTCACCGAGCCGTCCGCTGAGGGCGACCGGGTGATCGGATTCTGCTCGTTCGGGCCAGAGCGCGAGCGCGCCCGCGGCTTCACGGGCCGGGGCGAGGTGTGGGCGTTCTATCTCCACCCCGACCGCTGGGGTTCCGGTGCTGCCGCCGAACTGATGGAGCACGTCGAGCAACGGCTCGAGGCGGAGGGCTTCGCCACTGCGGTCCTGTGGGTGCTCGACGACAATCCGCGTGCCCGCCGTTTCTACGAGCGTGAGGGGTGGTCGACGACCGGCATCGCTGCCAACTTCGACGACTACTGCGAGGTCAGCGTGCCAGAGGTCGAGTACCGGAAGGAGCTGTAATGGCGATCGAAGTCCGCCGCACCAACCCGGAGGAGTACCGGGCGGCGTCGAAGACCGTGGCGACGGCGCTGATGTTCCCACCCCACGACGACGAGTCGTGGGAGCGCTCACGCCCGAGCTGGGACGAGTCGTCGTCCTTCTCGGCCTGGGACGGCGACCGCTGTGTCGGTCACGCCTCGCAGTTCTTCGTCGACACCACCGTGCCTGGCGGCGGACGGATCCCGACCGGCGCCGTGACACGCGTCGGGGTGCTGCCGACACATCGCCGCCGCGGGGTGGCGACGTCGTTGATGGAAGCGCTGATCGGCGAAGCGGTAACTCGCGGCACAGTCTTGATGAGCCTCCGGGCCAGTGAGGCGGTCATCTACACGCGATACGGCTACGGGATGGCCGGCGAGTACACCGAGGTCGAGATTGATCCAGCGCGGGCGCGACCAGTGACGGGCGCAGCGCGCGACGGCACCATCCGGCTGCTACGCCCGGACGAGATCGACGATGCCGTGAAACCGATCTACGAAGGCGCCGCTCGCCGTCGCCCCGGGCTCCTGAGCCGGCCCGGTTCGTGGTGGAGGCGCTACCTCGGCGACGCCCTCGACGGATTGAAGCCATCGCACGTCGTCGTCCATGTCGACGCCAACGGCACCGCCGACGGGTACGCGCACTACGACGTGGCATGGAATGACGACTGGAGCGGCGGCAAGGGCGAGATCCACGACATCGTCGGCACCACCGATGCCGCCGAGCTCGCGCTGTGGGCGTACTTGCTCGACATCGATCTCGTCCGCACCTGGAAGGCGGACGAGCGCCCGCTCGACGACGTGCTCAGAGCCGCCGTTGTGGACCGACGTGCGTACTCGACCAAGTCGGTCGATGACGAGCAATGGGTGCGCGTCGTCGACGTCGACACCGCGCTCGCAGCGCGGACGTACAACGACGTGAACGGATCGGTGACGATCGAGGTGACCGACGCGGTGATCGCGGGCAACAATGGTTCGTGGATCATCGACTCCGGTGGTGCGCAACGCACCCGCGACGAAGCCGAGCTGTCGGTCGACATCAGCACACTGTCGGCTGCCTACCTGGGCGGGACCGCGTGGCACACGCTCGCTGCGGCAGGCAGGGCCGAGGTCCGCAACGAGAAGGCGATCACGATCGCCGACAACCTCTTCGCCAGCCGCCCGCTCCCGTTCAGCGGCAGCTTCTTCTAACGACAAAGCGGCGGCCGAAACACCGCGTTGGCGTGAACCTCGTGCGCGTACCGTGCGCAAGAGGTTCACGCCAGCGTTCTGGCGGAGGTGGACGGGAATCGAACCCGCCTCGCAGGGATCGCCTGCGACAGCCGCTTTGAAGGCGGTGGAGCCCACCAGGTGCCCTGACACCTCCGGGCGACAAGGTACCGGGTCGAGCCTGCTCGCTAACGTCGCACGGAATGTCCGGCACGGTCCTGTTCTGCACCGACACGTTCTGGGACGAGAACGGCGACCGGGTCGTCGCCGCCGATCCCACCGTCGAAGTCGTTCGACTCATAGGCGACGACCGGGTGAGCGCATCCGACCTGGAGCGGATCACCGCCGCCTTCTTCTCGCCCGACGTGTACCCCGACCGCATGCGCCCGTTCTTCGGCGTCTGTACGAACGCACCACAGCTCGGCTGGCTGCACACGAGCTTCGCAGGCACCGACCACCCTCTGTTCGACGCGCTGCTCGCTCGCGGCATCACGCTCACGAACGGCGCTGGCGTGTCGGCGCCGTCGATCGCCGGCACGGTGATGCTCTACCTGCTCGCGCTCAGCCGCGACCTGCCGCGCTGGATCCGCGACCAGGACGCGCGCCGCTGGGATCCGCGGCCGTTCGACGACCTCGCCGGGATGCGGCTCGGCATCGTCGGCATGGGCGCGATCGGCGGCGAGGTCGCCCGACTCGCTTCGGCATTCGAGATGGAGGTCATCGGTTTGCGACGCCGCCCACGCGGCGACGAGCCCTGCGCGACATGGGCGGCTGACGAGCTGCCCGCGCTGCTCGCGTGGGCCGACGCCGTCGCGGTCACGGCGCCGCTCACCGACGACACCCGCGGCCTGTTCGACTCCGCCGCATTTGCGGCGATGCGTCCGGGTGCCTGGTTCGTGAACGTCGGACGGGGCGAGATCGTCGAGGAGTCGGCGCTGGTCGACGCACTCGCGCGAGGGCACATCGGCGGTGCCGGACTCGACGTGTTCGCTACCGAACCGCTCCCGAACGAGAGCCCGCTCTGGTCGATGGCGAACGTGATCGTCACGCCGCACTCGTCGGGGACGACGGACCGCTCACGCCGCCGTGCGACCGAGCTGTTCATCGACAACTTCGGCCGTCACGCGCGCCGCGAGCGGCTGCTCAACCTCGTCGACCGGTAGGTCAGCCCGACCCCACTGTGGCGATGGTCGCTACCCAGGCCATCGGCGGGGCCCCACGGTCGGCGCCCTCTCGCCACACCGACTCGACGCGGCCGACCCAGTCGATCAGGTCGGCGCCGGACATCGGAACCGCGATGCCGTACCCCTGGGCGACGTCGCATCCGAATTCGGCGAGCCGGCTCAGCATCGCCACCGCCTCCACGCCCTCCGCCACCACCATCAACCCGAGGTTGTGCCCGAGATCGATCGTCGACCGCACGATCACCTCGTCGTGCGGGTCGCTGAGCATGCCGCTCACGAACGACTGGTCGATCTTCAGCTCATGCACGGGAAGGCGCCGCAGGTAGGCCAGCGACGAATAGCCCGTGCCGAAGTCGTCGATCGCCAACCGCAGCCCCACGTCATGCAGGTCGTCGATCGTTCCTCTGGTTCGCGGCGCGTCGACGAACAGGGACGACTCCGTGATCTCGAGCGTCAACGCGCTTGCCCGTACACCGTTGTCGTCCAGATAACTCCTGACACGCTGTGGCAGGCGCGAGTCGAACAGGTCGTGCGTGGAGAGGTTGACCGCCAACCCGAGGTCGAGTCCGTGCTCCTCGAACGTGCGCAACATCGCGATGCCGCGGGCGAGTACGAGATCGGTCAGCTCCTTGATGAGACCGGTGTCCTCGGCCACGCGCACGAACTCCGTCGGCGCCACGACGCCGCGCGACTGGTGCTCCCACCGCACGAGCGCCTCGGCTCCGACGATCCGCCCCGTGACCAGATCGAGCTTGGGTTGGTACACGACGTCGAGCCCGTCGCTCTCGATCGCCGAGCGCAGGTCGCCGAGCATCGACAGCCGGGCCGGCGTGCGGCGGTCGATCTCGTCTCGGTAGTGCTCGACGCCCGTGCGCTGCCACTTGGCGTTGTACATGGCGATGTCCGCGCGCCGCATGGGTTGCAACGCGTCGACGTCGAGCGGGGTGATCTGGGCGACGCCCACGCTCACGGTGACGACGATCTCGAGACCGTCGAGCGTCACCGGCTCGCTGCCGACGCGCGCGCACCTGCGGGCAAAGTCGACCGCGGCATCGTGATCGGGGCGCCGGCACAGGATCGCGAACTCGTCGCCCGCCAGCCGAGCGAGCACATCGTCGGGCGCGAGGAGGGCGGACATGCGCGTCGCGAACTGCACCAGCAGGTCGTCACCGGCATGATGGCCGAGCGTGTCGTTCACCTCTTTGAAGCGGTCGAGGTCGAGCATCAGGATGCACGTGACCTCGCTCGCCCGCTGGTCACGTACGGCACCGGCGGCGATCGACTCGAACATCGTGCGGCCCGGCAGACCGGTCAGCGCGTCGTGACGCGCCTCGAACTCGATCCGCTCGTGGAGCATGCCCTTGCTGAGACTTGTCGCCAGCTGCTCGGTGAGATCCTGCACACGCGCCAGGTCTTGGGCGTTGAAGTGGTACGCCGGGATCTCGCGCTCGAGGATCACGAGGAGGGCGATCGGGCCGACCTCGGTCATGATTGGCGCCACGATGGTCTTGGCGGACACGAGCTCGGCGGCGTTGGCGGCGCGCGGCAGGTTGACGGAGTCGACGAGCTGGATCCGGCCGGCGGCCAGATAAGTGCTCCAGTCGTCGGTGTGATCCCGCCGGGCAGGCAGCCGGAACGGAATCCGTCCGACGGCATGCACGGTGGCTGTGCCGTCGTCACGGAACCTGACCAGCGCTGCCGATTCGGCACGCAGGAGGTCGACGAAGTCGGACACGGCAGTCGCAGCAACCTCGGACGGATCGAGCGAACGACTCACCCGACCGGCGAAGCCGTGCACTGCGTCGAGGTCGCGCAGCCGCTGGCCCAGCTGGCCGTGCGAGTGCAGGACGTACCACATGCCGGCGACCGGCAGTGCCGCCAGCGCGGCAAGGATCGGCTCGATCAACGCCAGCGCGACCGTCATCGCCGCCAGCACACAGTTGACCGTGTACATCCACCACGTCGCCCGCAGCTCGTCGCCGATGCGCGCCAACGTGTTGCCCTCGAAGCGACCGATCGCGACCGAGATCATCACCGACGACAGCGGCACGATCACGAGCAGCGCCACCGTGACCGCCGCGATCACGGCTCCGTCGGAGCCGCCCCACCAGTCGACGAGCACGCGGAACAGCTCGATCGCGAGCAGCAACTCGACGGCGAACAGGCTGATGTTGAACGCCAGCTTGTAAGGCGGGTTGCGACGGACCACCATCAGCACGAGCAGGCTGATCGGCAAGCGGGCCAGTAGCGCGCCGGGTGGCGACAGGAACACGAGCGCGAGCGCGGTCGGTATCTCCGAAAGCGAGAACGAGATCGCCTCCTTTCGGAACTCGACGTTGAAGACGACGTACTCGAACAACCCGAAGAGCGCGACGACCGTCACGAACGCCCACCAGCCGCCGGGTCGCACGGCGTCGTCGACGTCGGGCACGACCAGCATCACCACGAGCGACACGAGCGCCATCACCAGCGCGAGGCTGAGTACCTCGATCTCGGGTTGGCGCCACGACGGGCGGCGCCGGCTCGTTTGCGTGATCCTCGACGCAGCCTGCGGAGCCGAATCTGCGACGAACTCGGTCAACGACGCTCCCCTCCTGAGGTGACGCCGCTCAAGATAGTCCCCGGGGTCAGTACCCGGACGAGAGTCTCACGTCCACGAGCTGCCGGTCCAGGACGAACCGGTCCACGACGAACCGGTCCACGAACTCCCAGTCCACGACGAACCGGTCCACGAACTCCCAGTCCACGACGAACCCGTCCACGAACT
>DASQTR010000165.1:0-2593 GCA_035641795.1 Ilumatobacter sp. | reverse complement strand
TCCCGCTGGGGCGATCCGGGCCGGTGCGCCGACGACCGGTCGACCAGGTGTTGATGTGCGACCGCTGGAGGGGTTAGATCGCGCTCACGCCCGTTCGAGAATGCGCACGACACCGTTCGATCCGTCGACCTCGACGACGTCGCCAGTCTTGATCAGCGATGTGGCACCCACCGCGCCGACCACGGCGGGAATCCCGAGATCACGCGAGACGATCATCGTGTGGCTGAGCTCGCCGCCCATGTCCGCCACCACGGCGACGGCACCGACGAACAAGTGCATCCAGCCCGGATCGGTGATCGGGGCGACGAGAACTTCGCCGGGCTCGATGGGATCGTCGGCGTAGGCGTCGATCACGACGCGGGCACGACCGGAGGCGACTCCCGGGCTCCCCGCTGCGCCGGCGATCATCTCCTGGTCGCCGACGTCGACCGTCGCCTGCGACTTGACCGGCCACTCCTCGATCGGGGGGATCTCGCCGGCGATGGCGAACAACGGCTCTTGGTACCGCAACAGGTCGGCCTTCGCTGCCTGCCGCGCGCCGATTCGGTCGAGGTCGACGTCGCCGCCGCGAGCGGCGGCGCGGAACTCGTCGAACGTGAGGAAGTAGACCTGCTCTGCCGCCTCGAGTTTGCCGTCGTCGACCCACCGCCGACCGATCTCGAGCGCATCGAGCCGCATCTCGTTGATCGTCAGCACGCAGGTTGCCTTGGTCCGCTCGCGCACGCCCATCCAGACCCTGCAGCGCTCGAGCCACTGATCCAGCTCGGGGAACTTCTCGCGGACACCGTCGGCGTCGAACTTGGCCAGTGCCGCCCGCCGGGTGGCCTCGGGATCACGCTCGGCACCCCCAGCCCTCACAGCGTCGACAGCGCGACGCAGGACGTCGGGTCGGATCTCCCATGAGGGTGCCGCGATCTCCCATTCGTTCACGCCGCGGAATCCGTACTGTTCGAGCACACGCTCGAACTGCGCTTCGAACTCGTCACCCTCCAGACCGGCGAGTGAGGCGACCGCCTTGGCGGCGTCGGCAGACTCGACTCCGCCGATGCCCATCATCGCTTGCCGCCCGAGCTCGTATCCCTCGTCGCCGTAGGCGCCGACAAGGCCGGCCTGCAACGAACCGAACGCGACGGGGCTGACGGACGATCCGATGAAAAGGCTGACGAAGTCTGACTCCATCAACGGCTGCATCGACTCGAATCGGGCGAGCAGCTCAGCGTTCGAGCGGGTCGCCCGCTTGGCGCGACCCTCGACGCGACGCGCCTGCGCGGCGTCGTGCTCGCGCTGGATGCGCTCGAGCGGTGGATCCTCGAGGAAGGACGCGGTGGCGGCGGCGATCCGCTCGCCGCGTACCCCGTAGCCGTCCTCGTCGGGCGGTTCGTACGGGTCGAGCTTGATACCGCCGGCTGCGAACAAGGTGCGATCGATGTCCTCCGGGCTCGTGCCCGGCGTGAGATCAGCGAGCCGCCGGAACGCGGAGATGTTGATGTAGAACCGGCCGCCGACGATCGGTGCGAACGTGGTCGGGCAGTCGGGCCACTCCATCACGTCCCACGTCTCGGTGAACGAGCGCCGCCAGCCGCGTTCGAGGGGCGGAAAGAACACCGTCGCCGAAAGCGGCGACACGATGTCGGGCATGATCTCGCCGGCGTTGCCGCGCGTGAGCACGGGATACTCCGGATCCAGTGTCGTGTCGAACTCGTATGTGCTCACGCGGCCTTTCCTGGTGCCGCCCGGCTCGCGCAAGCGTGACGCTCAGCGCCGGAGCGTGACATTGAAACCACCGGTCTGGATCTCGGCGAAGCCGATCCGACTTGCGGCCAGTAGATCGTCGATCAGAGACTCGGGCACCTCGTCGTCTTCGAAGTGGTAGGTGCGCGCCGCCGGTCCGGCGGCGTGCGTCGCCTCGACGTCCTGGCGTGGCACGAGATAGCGCCGCAACAGCTCCTCGTCGCTCATCGTGCGATCGCCGTACTGCTCTTTGAGCTCTCGGATCGTGGGTTGCGGCGGCTCCCAGGCCTGCAGCTCGCGCCCCCGATCGGTCGCCAGCATCCGGTCGCGGACGTTCTCGTCGATGGGCGCGGGTGGCTCCCCGAGGTGGCCCAAGACGTACACGAGCACTTCGTCGGGTACCGAGCCATACCGCTCACCGGTGATGACGTTCAACACCGCCTGGATCCCCATCAGTTGCGAGAACGGCGTGGCCGAGATGGGGTGCCCGAGGTCGTGGCGGACCTTCACGACCTCCTCGAGAACCTCCTCGAAGCGGTCGGACATGTCGTACTGGGCGAGTTGCGCCCGCAGCGTGCCGGTCATTCCGCCCGGGAGCTGGTGGTGGTAGGGGAACACGTTGTACTCGTTGGGTACGCCGACGAGGTGGCCCTCCTGTTCGGCTACTCGGCGCAGGTGGGCACCGATTCGTCACACCCGCCGCAGATCGACCTTGGTCGTGTGACCCTCCCAGCGCAAGTTCTCGACGGTCTGTTCCGTCGACGGCACCGACGGACCGTTCGCCATCGGCCCGGGCGCGGTGTGCAGCACCTTGACGCCGGCTTCGACGCCGATCAGGTAGTTCATTCCCGCCACGCCGACC
>DASQTR010000164.1:0-3308 GCA_035641795.1 Ilumatobacter sp. | reverse complement strand
GCTCCCCGCCGAGTCGTTCGTGATGCCGCTCGCGCACAAGGCACGCGTTCGGATCGGGCTCGCACACGGGCGCGCCGCCGGGGGTGCGTTGCCGGCGCGCCTGCCGACGGCGTCGCAGGTGGCGCGGGGATGGGTTGCGCTGTCGGCGCGCGCCAGCCGCTTCGTGCTACCGGAGGGCGAGGACGGTATGTCGCTGGCGCGCCGGCTGATCGCCGAACGCTGCGAGGTCGTCCTCCGCGGTGCGCGCGACCCGGGTGACGATCCGCCGGCGTTCGTCGTCGGCGCGGGGGAACTGGTGCGCCTGGGAGAGGCTGCGGCGCCCGGCTTGGTCGAGGACGTCGCCGTTGCTGCGGAGGCGCTCGCCGCCGACGCGCGATGGGAGGCCGATGTCGCGCTCGCGGCGGCGACGCGGCTGCTGGCGGCTGCCGGTGAAGAACGAGGGGTCCGCGATGTCGAGCGGATTGTCGCCGGTCGTCCGTTGTCAAGTCGTCCGTTGTCAAGTCGTCCGGTGTCACCGCCGCCGGCGTCGGCGCCGAACGGCGTCTTCGCGGTGCCGTGGCTGGAGGTGCAATTCGCAAACGGGACGAGGCTGTTCCCTGGCGGTCTGCGGCGGGCGTGGCTGGGCGAGTCGATCGAAGCACACGACGTCCCGACCGGCGCCTCATCGTCGGTGTCGCTGGCCGTGCGATGGCACGGCGCCCGGCCGGCGGTGCTGTGGGAGCAGTCGGGCGGGCCTGTTCGGCTGAGCTCGCCGGTGCTCTCTCCGCAGTGGGAGTCAACCGAGGCGTCCGGCGAGGCGCTCTGGCCAGATCCTCGCTGATCAGCGGCTGTCGATCAGCGCTGGGTGCCGACCTTGAGATCTTTGAACGGCAGCTTGGTATCGACGGAGATGTCGCGCGGCAGGCCGAGCACTCGGTCGCCGATGATGTTGCGTTGGATCTCGTCGGTGCCGCCGGCGATGCCCAGTTGTAGCGACCAGAGCGTCTGCTGCTGGAGCGAACCTTGTGTCGGATCGTCGGCTGGCCACGCCTGAGCGCCGGGGCCGGCGATCTCGAGCGCGACGGCGCGGAACTCGCGCGCGATCAACGACGCCGCCAACTTGCCGAGTGACCCGCCCGGACCGGGAGCCTTACCTGCCTTGAGCTCTGCGCGCGTGCGCAGCGAGACCAGCGACTTGGTCGTCTCCATCGCGTAGATGCGCATGAGCCGGTCGCGCACGATCGGATCGTCGAGGCGGCCTGCCGCGGCGGCGGCCTGCGCCAATGTGTCGTATGTCGGCTGGCTGATCGATCCCGCGCCCATCGAGCCGATCGCGACCCGCTCGTACATCAACATCGCCGTGGCCTGGCGCCAGCCGTTGTTCTGCTCGCCGAGCAACCAGTCCGCCGGGACCCGCACGTCGGTGAAGAACACCTCGTTGAAGTGGCGACCGCCGTCGATCTGGTGGATCGGTCGGATCTCGACACCGGGGGCGCGCAGATCGACGACGAACATCGAGATCCCGGCGTGCTTCGGCTGCTCCGGGTCGGTGCGGGCGATCAGGATCCCGTAGTCCGACTCGTGGGCCAGTGTCGTCCACACCTTCTGACCGTTGAGCACCCACTCGTCACCATCGCGCTCGGCCCGGGTCTGAAGGCTGGCGACGTCGGACCCGGCGCCGGGCTCGGAGAACATCTGGCACCACAGCGTCCTGCCCGAAATGTTGTCCGGCATGAAACGATGCTTCTGCTCCTCCGTGCCGAACTCGTTGAGGACCGGCAGGCACATGCCGTGACTGATCACGAGACTCGCGGCCATCGGGGGAAAGTCGTGGGCGACGGCACGGTAGATGCGCTCGTGCTCGAGCGTGAGGCCGGCGCCGCCGTACTCCTTCGCGTACGGCAGTCCCGCGAGCCCGGCGGCGGCGAGCTCGCGTTGGAAGGCGCGCGCGCTCGCGACGTTGCCCGTCGCTCCCGAACGTGTGTGCTCGGTGAGGAACGTGCGGCATCGTTCGGCGAAGTCGTCCGCTTCCTCGGCGGTCAGGGTGGAGCTGGGCATCGTCGGGTCTCCGAACTGGTGCTGTACGGCGGTGAAATGTATGCTGCCATACAATCATGACGCAGACAACGGCAGGAGTTGCAAAGGCCGTCAGCCGTAACGGCGGCCCCAGCCACGAGCTCGATGCCCCACCCTGGTTGCGGGTCGAGACGACGCTGATCGGAGCCGCCCAGGCGATCCGCAATGCGTACGACGTGCGGCTGGCGCCACTCGGCCTCACACTCAGCTTGGCCAGCCTGCTCGCCTACGTGGCCGACTTCGGGCCGGTGAACCAGACCCGCGCCGCTGAGCATCTCGGCCAGGGGCGGGCGGCAACCGGGGCCCAGGTGGACCGGCTCGAACAGCTCGGATATCTCGAGCGCCTGCCCGACCCCGAGGACCGACGCGCCTGGAAGTTGGCGATCACGGCGTCGGGGCGTGCGCTCGTCGATCAGGTGACAGAGGTCGACGGCGTGCTGCGCGCCGAACTGCGGTCGGGCATCAGCCGCGCCGAACGTCAGCAGTTGGCCGCTGTTCTCGTACGGTTGCAGCGCAACCTCGCGGGAGCGATCCAGGAGGCCGGCCCGGGCCCCACAGAAACCTCAAGGAGCGAGACATGACAGATGCAGTGATCGTCGACGCGATCCGCACGCCGGGTGGCAAGCGCAACGGCCGGTTGAAGGACTGGCATCCCGTCGACCTCGCGGCCCATGTGCTCAAGGCGCTGCAGGACCGCAACGACCTCGACCCGGCGCTCGTCGACGACGTCGTGATGGGATGCGTGATGCAGGTCGGCCAGCAGTCGCTGAACATCGGGCGCAACGCGGTGCTCGCCGCGGGTTGGCCCGAATCGGTACCGGCGACGACGGTCGATCGTCAGTGCGGGTCGAGCCAACAGGCGCTGCACTTCGCCGCCCAGGGTGTGATTGCCGGGGCATACGACGTGGTTGTCGCCGCCGGCGTCGAGGTGATGACACGGACGCCGATGGGTGCGTCCGTCGTGAAGGAGCTCGGGTTTCCGTTCCCACAGACGATGTTCGATCGCTACGCCGAGACCGGTTTGCCGCCGCAGGGCATCGGGGCCGAGATGATCGCGGACGAGTACGGGCTGACGCGGGAGGAGCTTGACGCGTTCGGCGCCGAGAGCCAGCGGCGCGCAGCGCAGGCCACCAAGGAGGGGCGGTTCGACAACGAGATCGTGCCGGTCCCGATCGACGTCGACGGCGCGTCCGAGATGATGACGCGCGACGAGGGGATTCGTGAAGGCACGACGGTGGAGGCGCTCGCCAACT
>DASQTR010000163.1:0-3398 GCA_035641795.1 Ilumatobacter sp. | reverse complement strand
CGCCCGAGCCGTTGCCGCGCCGTCGGCGCGGATTCCCCTGGAAGATCGTGCTCGGGCTAGTCGTACTCGCAGCACTGGTGGCGTTGGGCATCCTCGCGCTGCAGCTGTTCGAACGCCCGACGTACGTCGTTCCCGAGCTCACCGGCATGCCTGTCGCCGAAGCGCGCAACCTGATCGCACCCAACGACTGGGACATCGACGTCCAGAGCGAGCGCAGTGACGAACACCCGGACGTGGACAGCGTCATCCGCACCGCGCCGGCTGCCGGCGTCGAGCTCGCCGAGGGCGAGCCCTTCCTGATGGTGGTCAGCGACGGGCCGCTGCTGCGTGAGCTGCCAGAGTCGACCGGCCAGCCGCTCAGCGAGGCCCAGACCGCGCTCGCCAGCCTGCGCCTCGGCGTCGAGACCGTCGAGCAGTTCGACGAGGTCGTAGAGCCCGGCACGGTGGTCAGCTGGTCGGTGCCCGGCGACGCAACGCTTGCCGCCGGATCGCTGGTCGAGCCGGACACCGTCGTGCAACTCGTGGTCTCCAAGGGCCCCGCCCCGCGCGTGGTGCCCAACATCGTCGGTCTGTCCGTCGCCGATGCGACCGCCCAGCTGGCCAACTTGCAGCTGACCTTGAGTGAAGGCGAGCAGGTGTTCAGCGACGACTTCCCGCTCGGCGCGGTCGTCAGCCAGAGCGTGCCGGAGGGCACCGAGGTGGCGCGCGGCAGCGACGTGGCGGTCGTCGTGTCGCGTGGACCCGACATCGTCGTCTTTCCCGACATCGCGGCAGCGACGACCTACGAGCAGGCCGCGGCGATCCTCGCACCGGCGGGATTCCAGCCAGTGCTCACCTTCGGCGACGCGCAGGGCGCCATCCAGAGCGTGACGATCGAAGGCCAGCCGCCGCAGGTGGGCAACACGTACCGGCGGGGCACCGTCGTGGAATTCACGGCTTTGTAGACGTCGCAGTACCCTGCGGCGCGTCATGGTCGAACTCGAGGGGCGGGTCGCGGTCGTCACCGGCGCCGGGCGCGGACTCGGCCGCGAGCACGCGCTGCTGCTCGCCGAGCACGGAGTCGCAGTCGTCGTCAACGACCGGGGTGTGGCCAGCGACGGCAGCGGCGACGACCCGCAGCCCGCTTCGGATGTCGCTGCCGAGATCAGGGCGCGCGGTGGCATGGCGGTGAGCAGCGACCACGACATCGCCAGTTGGGATGGCGCCCGTTCTGTGGTCGAGCTCGCGGTCGAGTCGTACGGCGATCTGGACATCGTGGTCAACAACGCTGGGATCCTGCGCGACACGACGATCGTCAACATGTCCGAGTTCGACTTCGACGAGGTCGTGCGGGTCCACATGAAGGGCCAGGCAGCACCGACACGGTGGGCAGCCGCGTACTGGCGCGACCAGCACCACGCGGGCGTGCGCCGGGCGCGCAACCTCGTGCACACCAGCTCGACATCGGGCATCTACGCCAACCCCGGCCAGAGCAACTACGGCAGCGCCAAGTCGGGCATCGTGACCTTCAGCCAGATCGCCGCCAAAGAGCTGGCGCGGTACTCGGTCGTGTCGAACTGCGTGGTACCCGGCGCCCGCACGCGGCTCACGATGTCGTCGCCGGGACTACCCGAGATCATGCAAGCGCCGGCTGAGGGGTTCGACGTGTGGGCACCGGGCAACGTGTCGCCCGTGGTCGCCTATCTCTGCGGCGCCGGGTGCCCGTTCACGGGCGAAACGTTCTACGTGCAGGGCGGCACCGTGCGCCGGCTGGAGCCCTGGACGCTGGTGGGGCAGTCGATCGAGAATCCGATGCGCTGGCCGCTCGACGTGCTGGCGCAGGCGATGAAGGCGTTCGAGCCGCGCCGTCCGCTCACTGGGTGATCGCCGCTATCTCCTGGGCGACCTGCTCGGAGAAGTCGTTCTCGGGCACCGCCGTCTGTAGCGCCATCAGCTTCATCATGTCGCCCTGCACGCGGATCTTGCCGGCCATGAACGACTGCATCGCGATCGCCGGGTCACGGTCGACGATCAGCGCCCGCGCCGTCTCGTAGTCGGTCATCATCACGGCGTCTGGCTCGTCCAGCTCACCGAGGTCGAACACGAACGAGCCGCTGCTGGTGTCGATGTAGGCGTTGATCGTCCCCTCGCCGAACGGAACGTCGGTGATCACCTGATTGATGCGAACGCTGATCGGAACCGGCGGCAGCTGTTCCTCGTACCGCGCGCGGATCTCGTGCGTCGCCTGCATCCACTCGTCCGACAGGAACGTGTACATGCCGGCGACTGTACCCGCGGGGTCTCACACGCACCCTGGGAGTCGGGGCGGAGCGTCAGACGGACGCCGGCGGGAACGTCGTCGCCGAATGGCCCTCGCTCGGTGAGCACGTGAGGGTCGACATGACGGCGGTGTGATCGGACGGGTAGGCGATCGGACCCTGCGCCGGTTCGGCGTTGAACGGTCCGGTGGCGCCCCCGATCGCACATCGCGGCGGAAGGGGTGCGATGAACACGTAGTCGATGCGTGCGTCCTGCCGACTCGCGGGGTCCGTGAGATCGGTCATCGACGAGTCGTCGCGACCAACGGTGCAGCTGGCCGGCGTGTCGGCGGTGCACTCCTCCCGACCGGCGGCCAGGTGTGAGTCGACGAATCCGGCATCGACGACGAGTTGGTAGGCGGGGTCCCCTGGCATCGCATTGAAGTCGCCGGCGAGCGCGACGATGTCACTGCTGGCCAGCTCACCGACGGCCTGCAGCACCTGACGCACCTGGCATGCGCGCAGCTCGTCGGCGGCGTCGCACGGCGGCGGGCATGTCGCGGGGTCGCAGGCGCGGTTGTCGCGCGCCGACGCAAGGTGGGCGCTCACCAGGTCGACGCCGCCGAGCTCGCTGTCGAGCCGCACGATGTACGCGCTTCGGACGCCCCCGGCGAGCGGGATGCGGCGACTGTCGACTGCGGTCACAACCGTCAGGACGAGTTCCCGATCCATACCGGGGTCCCCGTCCCACACCAGCCCGTACCCGCACGCGTCCAGCAGCGGCTCGATCAGCGCGACTGTGGCGGCGTTCGCCTCCTGGACGGTGACGACCTCCGGGCACCCGGCCTCCTGCAGTTGCCGCATGAACAGCCCGACCCGCTCGGCGAGCTGGCACTGGGCAGTGTCGGGTGCGCAAAAGAGCCCGTGGAGCAAGTTCTGAGAGACGATTCGGATCGTGGCCGGCGCGGGTGCCGTCGTGGTCGATGGCGTCGTCGATGTCGTCGTCGATGTCGTGGTCGATGTGGTCGGTGTGGTGGTCGTCGATGTCGTGGTCGACGATGTGGTCGTCGTGAGCGTCGTGGCGGGCGCCGCATTCGATGCCGCCGTGGCTGTCGACGTCGTCACCGCCGTGGAGGGTGCACCGGTCGATGGCCACGATCC
>DASQTR010000162.1:0-10693 GCA_035641795.1 Ilumatobacter sp. | reverse complement strand
CGTCGAAGCCAAGGCCTGGGATTACATCGACCGTATCGACCAGCTCGGTGGCGCGGTGGCGGCGATCGAGGCGCACTACCAGATGGACGAGATCGAGCAGGCGGCCTACGAGTACACGAAGTCCATCGACGACAACGAGCGCGTGATCGTCGGCCTCAACCGGTTCACGCTCGACGACCAACCCGAACCCTCGGTGTTCCCGATCGACCCGGGGCTCGAGCAGGGGCAACGGGCGCGGTTGGCCGCGTTCAAAGCCGAGCGCGACGTGGCAGAGGTGGCGGCGCGGCTCGACGACGTGCGCGCCGCGGCGCGCGGCAGCGACAACCTGCTCCATCCGATGAAGGCCGCGCTCAGCGCGAACGCAACGCTCGGCGAAGTCAGTGACGCCCTCCGCGACGTCTTCGGCGTCTACCGCCCCTAGGACGAGTAGCGGGCGGCAGGCGTGCCGGGCGGATTCGTGACACCCGGTACGGCGTCAGGGTTGGGCACGCAAACCTCGGCTTCCAGTCCGTCGGGGTCGACGAAGAAGAGGCTGAGCACCGGGCCGAAGTCGGTGACGAAGCCATCCGTGGCGCCCTTGTCGATCAGCCGTTGGCGGATCGTGTCGAAGGCATCGAGCGACGCCGCCTGGAGCGCTAGATGATCGAGCCGGCCGCGGCCGAACATCGGCGTCTGTCGCGTCGCCTCCTCGTTGCCCTTGATCTCGAACAGGTTGATGTCGACGTCCTCGCCGATCTTGACGAAGGCCAGCGAGAAATCACCGTCCTTGTTGCGTCCGAGCACCTCGGCTCCGAACATCTCCTCGTAGAAGGCGATGAAGCGTTCGGAGTCGTTGGTGAGGACCGCGACGTGGTTGAAGCCGTTCGTGAGCATCGCCTCATTGTGTCGGACGCGTGCCGAGTGGGAAGCGTTGGCGCCGATGCGGGAGGATGGAACCCATGAGCGACGACGGACGCGCATACGGACGGTCACCCGGGCACTTCGATGCCGAGCTGGTGGAGGTCGGCGCCGGGACGCCGGCCGGGGAGCTGCTCCGGCGGTACTGGCACCCGGTAGGACTCTCGACGGAGGCGACCGACCTGCCGCGCGCCGTGCGCCTGCTGGGTGAAGACCTGATCCTTTACCGCGACCGCTCCGGCACGCCAGGTCTGCTGACGCCGCGCTGCTGCCACCGCGGCACCACGCTGCTCTACGGCCGGGTCGAGGAGCAAGGCATCCGCTGCTGCTACCACGGCTGGCTGTTCGACGGCGAGGGCCGCTGCCTCGACCAACCGTGCGAGCCCGACCGTGGCCGCAACCATGAGCGTTACCGCCAGCCGTGGTATCCGCTCGTCGAGTACAACGGGCTGGTCTTCGCCTACATGGGTCCGCCCGAGAAACAGCCGGTGTTCCCGCGATACGACATCTTCGAGGACCTGGGTGACGACGAGGAGATCGTGATCGTCGATCACTTCGCGTTCGGCGGCCCCGACGTCGCCCCGTGCAACTGGTTCCAGACCCACGAGAACGCGATGGATCCGTATCACGTGTTCGTACTCCACAACGCGATCAGCGGTCACCAGTTCAGCCCAGAGCTCGAGAAGTGGCCCACCATCGATTGGCAGCTCCACCCGTGGGGCGTGTCGGCGACCCAGGATCGGCGCCTCGACGACGGCTCGCTGCTGCATCGAGTCACCGAGATCCGCGTCCCCACGGTGCGTGTGATCCCGACACCGACGCTCACGGTGCTGGGCAAGACCAACAACATGTCGTGGGCGCAACCGATCGACGACACGCACACCCGCGTCTACGCGATGGTGCGCAAGCGCATGGGGCAACCAGCGCAAGGGCTACCGGTGTACGACGGCAACCGCTCGTGGTTCGAGCTGAGCGACGAGGAGCACCAGCGCTTCCCGGGCGACTACGAGGCACAGACGGGTCAGGGTCCGATCACGCTTCACTCCGAGGAGCGGCTTGCGTCGAGCGATCGCGGCGTGTCGATGGTGCGGCGCCAGTTCAAGCAGCAGGTGCAGATCGTCGCCGAGGGCGGCGATCCGGCGGGGGTCGAGTTCGACGAGGCCAACGCGCTCGTCGCGATCGAAGCCGGCAACTACGTCCTCCAGCCGTCGACCGACGCCGCCATCTGAGCGATCATCTTGCGATGGCGCACGATCCCACCCGCCGCTCGGAGGTCGACCTCGACGAGCCACCCATCTTCGACATCGACGAGCGCGACGAGATCGATCCGGCGACCCCGCGCGGCGAGCTCGTGCTCGAAGGCGTCCGCATCCCGCCCGACGTCGTCGCATACGGCAACGGCAAGCTGCCGTCCACAGCACTGCGCGAGATCGGCGTCTACCGCCATCGTCTGCATCCGTCCGCAGCGGACGCATTCACGCAGTTGCGCGCAGCCGCGGCTTCGGCCGGCATCGAACTGAGCTGCACGGACTCGTATCGTTCGATCGAGGAGCAGATCGATCTCAAGAACCGCAAGCCGAGTCTGTCGGCGACGCCCGGCAAGAGCGTCCACGGCTGGGGCTTCGCGGTCGACCTCAGTCTCGGCCTGCCGCCGAAGGCGTTCGGGCAGTCCGTGCTCGAGTGGCTGAAGACGAACGCTCCCGAGCTCGGTTGGTACATGGGCCGTCCAAAGGACGAGCCATGGCATTGGGTTTATCGAGGTGAAGCCGTGCCGCTGCCGGCAGCCGCTGAGCCCGCTGCCGCGAGCACGTCCCAACGCCCCTCCGGTTGGGTGGTCGACGTGGAGGTGGTGCGCAGCCTGCTCGGCGTGGCGAGCAATGCCGGCGACGACGCTGTGGTGGCGGCTGTCGTGGCCTTCCAGCGCCAGCACCAACTCGCCGACGACGGGGTCGTCGGTCCACGGACGAAGGCGGCACTGTTCAGCCAGACCGTTCCCCCCGAGAGGCCGGAGCTCAGGCAGGGCGCCACCGGCGAGGAGGTGCGCTGGGTCCAGATGCGCGTCGGCTGTGTTCCCGATGGCGAGTTCGGGCCGGCGACAGAGCGCGCCGTGCGCGAGTTCCAGCGTGGCGCGGGTCTCGCCGACGATGGCGTCGTCGGCCCGAGAACGTGGGCGGCGCTGATCGCCTAGGGCCGGTCACGCGTATCCGGCGACGCGACTTCGTCTCTGTGATTTGACCTACGGTCGCGTGCAGCGGGCGTCGAACCTTGTCGGAGGGAGACATGAAACGAGCACTGTGTGTCGGCATCAACGACTACCCGGTGAAGGGCGCCGATCTGAAGGGGTGCGTGAACGACGCCAAGGCGTGGGCGGCGCTGCTGATCGACCACTTCGGATTCGATCCGCAGAACGTCACCATGCTGATCGACTCGCAGGCGACGAAGAAGCGCGTGCTCGCCGCGGTCGACAAGCTGGTGGCGGACGCCAAGAAGGGGGACGTGCTGGTCTTCACCAACAGCTCGCACGGCACCTACGTCGCCGACCGCGACGGTGACGAGACCCGCTACGACGAGGCGATGTGCCCGTACGACATGAAGAAGAACTTGATCCTCGACGACGAGCTGCGCCAGCGCTTCGCCGGCATCGCCGACGGCGTGCGGCTCACCGTGATCAGCGACTCGTGCCATTCAGGATCGGTTACCCGCGGCGAAGTGCTCGACACGCCCGACGACCGGCGCCGGCGCTTCGTCAACCCGCGCACACTCGGGCTACCGGAGATCCAGGGTGTGCGCCGCAAGGCCAAGCCCCGTACCACTGACGTGCACCCCGAGCGCCGGATGCGCGAGGTGCTGGTGTCGGGTTGCCGGGACAACCAGTACTCCTACGACGCACGGATCAACGGCACGTACCACGGCGCCATGACCTACTACGCGTTGCGCATCATCGAGCAGGCGAACTACGACCTGTCGTACGAGGAGCTGTGGGACCAGCTCGTCGAGCGGCTCGAGATCGAGGGCTACGACCAGGAGCCGCAGGTCGAAGGGAAGTCGTCCAACAAACGCCGCCGCCTGTTCACGTGAGTCGCTGACGTGATGTTGCTCGCCGGCGGGCGGGGTGGCACGCGCGCTCCCGATCAGCCGCGCGTGGTCCAGCTCCAGATCAGCCGCCCCCGCGTCGCGCTGCCGCGCCGGCATGAACCCCTGGAATTCGTCGTCGCCATGCACGTCGAGGGCACGCCGATCACGTGGCAGCGCCAGGCCACGCTCGGCCGCGATGACGAACAGAGGATGCTCGAGGCGGTCGCGGGGTTGCGGCGCTGGAGCGGCGGCGTCGGGCTGACGCGCCGGCAAGCCGGCGCCGCGGTCATGGATCTCGGGCGCATCCTGCGCGACGCGTTCCTGGGCACGAAGGGCCGGCGTCTCCTCGCCGACATCGATCGCACGGCACTGTTGCTGCTGGTCGACGAGACCGTGCTCCATCTGCCGTGGGAGATGATGTTCGACACGGACAACGCGCCACTCGTGCTGGCGCCGTTCGGCCGAGTGGTGACGACGCGGGTGGCCCCGCCCATCGGACGCGACCCGTCGACGGAGGATCCGACCGTGCGCATCCTGGCCGTCGAGAACCCCACCGACGACCTTGCCGCCAGCGAGCGTGTGATGGAGATCATCCACGGCCTCCGTCCCGCCAATCCAGACCTCGACATAGAGGTGACGACGCTGGCCCGGCGCGACGCGACGCGGCGCCGGTTCGCGCAGACCGTGCGCGCCCAAGACTTCGACATCGTGCACTTCGCCGGACACGGTCGCTTCGATGCCGACCGCCCGTCCGATTCTGCGGTGCTGCTGGCGGACGGGCCGCTGAGTGACGAACAGGTGCTGAAGTTGCGATGGAAGCAACCGCCGTTCGTCGTGTGGAACAGCAGCTGCGAGTCGGCGCGGGTAGCACCCGGGACGCGCATCGTGTCCAATGCACGCCGCAGCAACGGGTTGGCGTCGGCGTTCCTGTCGCGCGGTGTCGAGGCCTACCTCGGCCACTACTTCTTCGTCGAGGACACCGCCGCGGCGCAGTTCAGCGAGGCGTTCTACACGACGCTGCTGCGTGACCGTAACGTCGGGCGCGCCGTGCAGGAGGCGCGTCGGCACGCGATCGACCGCTTCGCAGCGGACGGTGATCTCACGGGCCTTGGCGCGGTGTTCTTCGGCGACGCCGGCACCGCCCAACGACGCGATCTGGCGACAGCCAGCTGAACGGAGGACGACATGAACGACTTCGTGCTGTTCGGACGTGTGCTCACCGTCGACAGCGACCGCCGCGTCCACAGACGCGGTGCGGTGTACGTCCACGAGGGCGTGATCGAGACGGTCCAGCCCGAGGCCGCGCCCCCGCCCGCGGGCTTCGGGTCGGCGCGCCGGGTCCGCACCGCCGGACTCATCACGCCCGGCTTGATCGACCTCCACAATCATCTCGCCTACAACACGCTGCCGCTGTGGACCGGTCGCGACGCGGCATACAAGACGCGGTACCAGTGGCCGGGCGCGCCGACGTACCAGAGCGACGTGTCGAACCCCGCCCAGGCGCTCGGCATCGCCGCCCCGGCGGCGGCGTTGCGCTACGCCGAGGTAAAGGCGGTGGTCGGCGGCGTCACCGCGATCCAAGGGTCGCCGCCTGTCACACGTGCCTTCCCGGGCTGGATGGTGCGCAACGTCGAGAAGGAGCCGATCGGCGTCAAGAAGCCGATCTTCCAGTCGGTGCTCCCGGCGACGCCCGAGCAACTCGACTCGACCGCCGCGCGCATGGCGCAGGGCCGTTCGTTCATCTACCACCTCGGCGAGGGGATCGACCCGGTGCTGCGCAAGGAGTTCACGTTGCTGGACGACCACGGGTGCGTTGGCGGCGGACTGATCGGCATCCACTCGACGGCGCTGACCGCGGCCGACTACGACAGGTGGCGGGCCGCAGGTGGGGGAGCGGTCGTGTGGTCGCCGTTCTCGAACCTCTGGCTGTACGGAGGGACGACCGACGTGCTGGCCGCCCGCGCCGCCGGTCTGCGCGTGTGCCTGGGGTCGGATTGGACGCCGTCGGGGACGCGCAACGTGCTCGGCGAGCTCAAGGTCGCGGCGACCTGGAACGACCATGCGCTCGGCGCCGCGTTGAGCGACGCCGAGCTCGTCGAGATGGCGACCGCCAACCCGGGCGACACGCTGGCTCGGGCATGGGGCGCCCAGGTGGGCCGTCTGGTGCCGGGCGCGCTGGCCGACATCGCGGTGTGGGGCAACGTCGACAGCGACCCCTGGCGTACCGTGCTGCGCGCCACCGAGCGCCACGTGCGGCTGGTGATCGTCGGTGGCCGGCCGGCCTACGGCAACCTCGCCCTGCTCCGGGCGATCGGCGCGGAGGACCCCGAGACGATCACCGTCGCCGGCGTCCGGCGGGGCGTTGTGATGAACCTCCCCGAGGAACTGCTGCCGCTCGAACCCGACCTCCGGCGCGAGGCGACGAAGTCATGGGCGGACGGCCTCGCAGAGCTCGCAGGCGTGTGGACAGATCCGGGCGGATCGGTTCGGCGCGCCCGCGGACGTCGAGCGGTGGGGGAGCCGACGTTCGAGTTCGTGCCCGACATGCCTAGCGCGGCGGCTGACGACACACGGGCGCTCGACGATGACGAGCTCGATCAGCTCGTGATGCCGACTTTCGACGGCGTCGGCCACGACGGCCGTTGGCTCGCATCGGTAGCACTGCGTGCACCGGCCCACGCCGACGTGTTGAAGGAGGCGGTGCGGCGGTTCTGAGCGCGGGTCAGCCGACGCGGACGAGCTCCGCGCGGCGGGTCCGCCACAGCGCCGCCCCGGTCAGAACTGCGGCTGCGATGGCGACGTTCAGGGCACGGTCACGCGTGTCCTTGAACGCGATCGCGTACGCCAAGAAAGCGAACGAGGTCTCGGCGGCCAGGACCAAAAGCACGATTGTCGCCTCCAGGCTGCGTCGCACGCTGAGGACCAACATGCCGATGACGACGGCGACGACGGCGAACAGAATCCGATGCGCTGAGTCGAAGTCGTCGAGCAGGTCGATGTACAGCGCAGTCGCCACGACGGTGGCGACAGCGGCTGCGATCTGGAGGTAACGCGACGGTGCATGCTCGATGCGCGCGGGCGGCACGGGGCTCCCGCGACGGAACAGGAACCACGCCGCAGTCAGCAGTAGTGCGATGAACACCATGTTCGTCGGGAAATCGACTGAGTTGTCGTCGTAGGCAAACCAACTCGTGTCGGCGAGACCCTGGTAGGCGAGGTAGCCCGCAGCAGTGCCGGCGGTGACAGCCTGAACATTGCCGCCGACGTAGAAGACGACGAACGGCAGGAGCAGCGCCGCAGTGAGCACCACGCCTAACAGATCGGTTGCCCAGGGGCCGTCGTCGAAGGCGTTGGCGTAGTCGGTCTTGTCGAACAGCGCCTGCACTGCAAACGCGGCCGCCACGAGCAGTAGAACGCCGCCGATGACCTCGGCTCGCGAAGCGCTGGCGATCGTTCGGCGACCCGTCAGCAGCCCGCCCTTCGCCGGGACCGGTACGTCGTCCGTAGCGACACGCGAAGGCGCCACCACCACGCTTGGTATGTCCGAAGGCACGGGCTCGTCGGCGGCAACGTCCCGCTGGCTGTGATCGGTAACCGTCGAAGAGGCATCGTCGGCGGATGTGACCGGGGCGTCGTCACGGCGTGCGATCTCGGCCGCCGCGGCCGGTGCAACCGCCTCCGGTGCCACGTCCACCGCCATCTCTGTCAGGGCCGCCGGCGGGAGATCGCCCAGCTCGCGCCGCAACTGTTCGGCGCGAGCGGCCGCAGCGTCAGCCTCGCGCTCGCGCGCCGCCTGCGACTCGACGATCTGCGCCACGCGCGCCCGCTCGTCGGCGATCCGGCGCTGGGTCGCCTCCTCCTCGAGCCGGGCCAACTCGGTGAGCCGATGCTCGCGTTCGATGGCGAGCGCCTCGGCGGCACTGCGCTCCTGCGCCGCGAGAGCGCTCGCCTTGGCGAGCTCGGCCTCCAGCTCCTGGCGGCGCTCCGCTTCCTCGCGTCGCCGCTCGGCGGCCTCGTGCTCGGCCTTGCGCAGCGCAGCCACCCGAGTACGGTCTGCTTTGACCGCTTGGTTCACGCCCTCGATGACGCGCGCCGCGTCGCGGTGGAAATCGGGATCCCGGCGCACCCGCACCGTCTGGCGGTCGAGCATCGGCTTGAGGTCGTCGGGGAGCGCATCGGGCGTGGGCAGCGGCGTGTCCTCGATCAGCACGGGAATCACCGGGGTGTCCGACTGGAGCGCGTGGGCGATCTCCATCCGCACGAAGTCGGACGGCGATCCGATGCGGGCATTCCACGTCGCGCCGATCAGTGCGACCACGGCGTCGACGTCGGCCAGCCGGGCGGTGATCACATCCTCGAACTTCGTTCCGGCCGGGATCGAATCGATGTCCCGAAACACGTTCGCCTCGCCGAAGGTCCCGATCAGCTTGTCGTGGAACCGCCCCGTGAAGTTGGCGTCGTCCGTGCGGCGATACGACATGAACACGCGGGGGACATCGTCGTCCCCCTCGCCTCCCGCGGGCGAACCGGATGACCCCAACGTCGGCACGTCAGAACGTTAGACCTCGGCGAGGTGAGCAGGCGACGTATATCCGTCGCCTCGCTGCGATCGCATCACACGCCGGCGTGGGAGCATCACGGCATGCAGGTGCTGTTCGATCATCTCGGCTACGAGCCGAACGCCCGCAAGCTGCTGCTCGTCGAGGCCGCCGCCGACACCGAGTGGGATTCGATCCGGATCGTCCGTCTTCCCGTTGGTGATCAGGTGGCCACATGCGAGCCGGCGTTCCTTGGCTCTGTCGACGGCTGGTCGTGCGGGCCGTGGTGGTCACTCGACGTCACCGACCTGCGCGAGCCTGGCCGATACGCCGTCGCCTGGCGCGCTGGCGAACGTTCCGGTCAGAGCGAAGGCTTTCTGGTCGACGACGGCGTGCGCGGCGACCAGCCCGTGTCTGACATCGTCCACTACATCAAGGGTCAGCGCAGTTCGGGTATCTGGGACCGTGCCGATCGAACGGCGCCGCGGGTGGGGGACGGCGAGCGGCGCGACGTGCACGGCGGTTGGTACGACGCGTCAGGCGACTACAGCAAGTATCTGAGCCATCTGTCGTACGCGAATTTCATGAACCCTCAACAGACGCCGCTCGTCGTGTGGGTGCTCGCTCGCGTGTGGCAGCGCTACGTCGAGTTGGACGCGCCGCCGCTGCTGCTCGAGCGCATTCGTGACGAGGCGCTGTACGGCGCCGACTTCCTCGTGCGGATGCAGGATCCGGCGGGCTTCTGGTACGTGACGCTGTTCGACCGGTGGTCGAAGGATCCCGAGCAGCGCGAGCTGTGCTCGTACCGTACGCAGCTCGGACTGAAGTCCGACGATTACGAGGCCGGGTGGCGGCAGGGCGGGGGCATGGCGGCGGCGGCGCTCGCTGTGGCGTCGACGCTTGGCGACGGACGAGACCACTCCGCCGACGAGTATCGAGCGGCGGCGCTGCGCGGGTTCGAGCATCTGCAGCAGCACGGCCCGGAATACCTCGACGACGGGCGTGAGAACCTAATCGACGACACATGTGCGCTGCTCGCCGCCGTCGAACTGGCGTCGGCGTTGGGCGACGATGCGCCCGCGGCGGTCGCCTCGGCGCTCGACGACCGGGCGGTGAGACTGATCGGGCGCCGGCGCGACACCGGCGGTCATGTGTGGCTCGCCGCCGATGACGGTGCGCGTTCATGGTTCCACGCCAGCGACGAAGGGCTCCCGGGACTGGCGCTCGTGCGGCTGGCGCAGGCCGGTGGCGACCACGCAGGAGCTGCGCACGACCTCGTCGACGAACTGATTCGGTCGCGCCTTACGCTGGACAAGTCGCGCCCCAACCCGTTCGCGTATCCGCCGCACTGGATTGCGGTCCCAGGGTCGAAGCCGAGAGCGCAGTGGTTCTTTCCGCATGACAACGAGTCGGGCTATTGGTGGCAGGGCGAGAACGCCAGGGTCGCGTCGCTGGCGGCGCTGCTGCTCGCCGGCGTGGACGAGATGCCGGAGCGTGACTGGGTAGGGCCGGCCGGCGAAGCCGCGGACGCCTACATCGGCTGGATCCTTGGGCGCAACCCTTTCGACGTCTGCATGCTGCAGGGACACGGCCGCAACAACCCGCCGTACCACCCCGGCTTCCACAACGCGCCCGGCGGCGTGTGCAACGGCGTCACGTCGGGTTTCGCCGACGAGGCCGACGTCGCCTTTCGGCCGATGCCGTGGGCGGTCGACAAGGAGCACAGCTGGCGCTGGGGCGAGCAGTGGATGCCGCACGCGGCGTGGCTGATGTATGCGCTGGTGCTGGCCGACCGCTCAGTCGGCGTATCCGTTGCGGACGACGAAGATCAGCAGCAGTAGCGCCTGAACGAGCAGCACGACGGCAATCGTGGTTCCGACCGTCGACACGATCAGCCCGCGCCGACGGGAGTCGCGAGACGCAGACGCAATGCCAGCCGCGCCCAATGGCACTGCTGCGAGAAAGACCGGAAAGAACAGGTCGAACCACGGCGTGAGCAGCAGCACGGCGGCCACGGCCAACGACCCCAGACATGCGATCCCGAGGTAAAGGCCTGTCGGGGGCGGCGGCATCGGTTCCAGCCACCACGGTGGACGTGGCGGCGGCGGGACACGCGACAGTGCGTCGCCGGCACTCGAATCGCTGGGGACCACTGTCACGTTCGGCGACTCGTCGGTGCTCAT
>DASQTR010000161.1:0-2110 GCA_035641795.1 Ilumatobacter sp. | reverse complement strand
GACGCATTGCGCGGCCAGGTCGGCATTCCCGCATAGACGTCCTCGCCGTTGAGCTCGACGTAGCAGGCGAAGGAAACCGCTTCGTAGTCCGTTGCGTATGTAGGCGAGGCAGGCCAAGGAGGCCAGCATGCGGCACTCGCCTCCCAAGGCCAGGACGCAATGGAGGGGGTCGAACATGAGCAGGAAATTTCTTCTGACCGTCGCCGCAGCCGTGTTCGCGGGCTTCGTCGCAGTCGCGCCGACGGGGGCGCGGCCCGCAGGCACGGACGGCCACGCAACACCCCTGCACGCCAACGCCGCGCAACCCGGCTGCGAGCACGTGGCACACCTGCATCCGTCGCCGGCGCACGCGGCATGCCTCCGGGCCGATCGGACGCTCGCGACCTCGTCGTCGGACGCGGACCGCGACGTCATGGACCTCACCGACGAACCCGGGAACTGGTTCCGCAGCCAGCGAAGCGGATCGCCACTGAGTGTCGTGCCGGTCGGTGGCCGGGTCGACTTCGTGGCCGGTCGGCTGACGAACACGCGACACACGGCGACTCTGGTCAACAAGCCGCCCGGATCGCGGCTCGTTGTCGATCAGGACGATGCCAAGAGCGGCGGAATCGCGTCGGCCGAGTTCGACGTCCCGGGCGTATACCTCTTTCTCTGCAAGGTGCATCCGTACATGACCGGCGTCGTCGGCGTGACGGATGCGGCCGGGAACATCCCGCCCGTCACGGCCGAGCAGCTGCCGTTCATTGGGCACCTCGGCGCGGCATCGCTGCCGGCGACGACCGTCCTCGCGGTGCTGCCGACGGTTGCACCCACGGACGCCGAGAAGGCCGAGAAGTGGGATGTGGGGCTGACGACGCCGCCCTTCAAGCCGGCCACTCCGGGCGTGGGCGAGGTCTGGATCGACACCCAGTTCGAGTCGGTCCCGATGCAGACCGACGACCGTGGCGTCCCGAAGCCGGGCACGATCAGCGTCGTCGACGCAGCGACGTGGAACGTCGAGCGGGAGGTCGATGGGCTCGATCCGCAGGCGCGGTTCCGCTGGAACAACCCGCACAACATGTGGGCGGACACGCTCCTGCGGACGGTGTACAACGGCCACTGGTTCGGCCGCTGGCACAACAAGATCGCCCGCGCCAGCGGCGACGTGCTGACCACGGTCGAGGTCGGACATGCGCCGACGCACACGGTCACGAACCCGAACGAGGCGTCGGCGCACTTCGAGGACTTCACGCTTCCGCTGAGCGCCGAGGACATCTTCCTCGAACTCGAGGATCCGGCGTTCAGCGCGCTGCAGAAGATCATCGACAACGATCCGACCGGCGTGGGCGGGAATCACCCGCACGCGCAGTGGACGACCTCCGACGGGCACAAGAACGTCTTCCCGAACGTCTTCAAGGGCCTCGGGACGCAGGGGTCGGTCTCGATCGTGCGCGAGCCTGAACACGAGATCGTCCGCGAGTTCCGGGCGCCGGCGATGCAGATGCCAGTCGCGACCGGCATCCAGCCGGTCTCGCGCGGGAACAAGGCGTACGTCGCCAACATCGTCAGCGGCCAGGTCAGTGTCATCGACCTGAATACCAACTCGCACCTCAAGGACATCCCGGTCACGCTGACGCCGAGCTGCCAGAGCGGGCCACAGTTCAACGTGTTCGACACGCTTCAAGTGCCGATCCAGCTGCCCGTCAGCCCGGACGGCCGCTTCGTCGGCGTGGCGGTGCTCTCGCTGACGACGGTGGCGCGGCCGTGCACCGGCTCGTCGGATCACGTTGCGATCATCGACACGGCGACCGATACAGTCGTGAAGTTCCTCGGCGTACCAACCGAGGCAGGGAAGGCAAACGGCGCACACGGAGCGAACTTCGGCGCGAAGCTCGGCGGCGGCTACTACCTGCATGTTGCGAGCCAGTTCTCGAACAAGCTGACGGTCGTTGACCTCGATCCGAACGGCGACGGTTCGGCCACCGACGCGGTAGTGGCCGGCCGCGTGCTCCTCGCGAACGGTGTTCCGGGCGGCCCCCGCACGACCGACGGCACCGGGGGCCAGGGCATCAAGCCGCTTCCGAATGTCTACGACGGGTGGGTGCAGGACACTGTCGCCCGCACGGCGCAG
>DASQTR010000160.1:0-12811 GCA_035641795.1 Ilumatobacter sp. | reverse complement strand
CCTGACAAGGCGGTCATGTTGTTGAAGCCGGCGATCGCGGTGACCGTCCCGGCGTGTTCGCTGCCGCCCGCGACGACCGCGTCCGCCATGTCCCAGGCGATCAGGCGGGCGGCGTACGTCAGAGCGTGCGTGCCTGCCGCGCAGGCGGTGCAGATGGTCTCTGCCGGGCCGCGGTAGCCGAAGCGCATCGACACGGCCGCTCCGGACGCGTTGGCCATCATCATCGGCACGAGGAACGGCGAGACGCGGCGCTCGCCCTTGTCCATGCGGATGTGCTCTTGCTCCTCGAGGGTGTGGATGCCACCCACGCCGGTCCCGAAGATCGTGCCGATCCGTGCCGGGTCGGCGGTCAGCTCACCGGCTTGCTCGACTGCTTCGATCGCGGCTGCGAGCGCGTACTGCTCGACGAGATCGGCACGCCGCGCGTCCTTCGGCGAGGCGTAGTACGGCGACGGATCCCAGTTGGAGATCACGCTGGAAGGGCCACCGCCGGAGAGACCGGGGCCCAGCAGACCTTCCCAGAACGCGTCCTTGCCCAGACCGCAGGGGGCGACGACCCCCAGGCCCGTGATGGCGACGCGACGACCGGTGCCTCGCATGCGACCTCCGCCGTCAGGCGAGCTTGCCCTCGACCAGGCCATACGCCTGCGCGACGGTCTCGATGCCCTCTAGATCCTCTTCCGGCACCACGATCTTGAACTCCTCTTCGAGTGCCATCACCAACTCGACGAGATCGAGGCTGTCCGCGTCGAGATCCTCGCCGAACTTGGCGTCTGGCGTCACCTGATCTTCCGAAACCGAGAGCACCTCGACGGCGCACTTGCGGAAACGAGCGAACAGTTCTTGATCCACGAATGACTCCTTGTTGGGGTGGGACGGGGCACATTGTAGGTAGCCGCTCCGGTGGTTGGTACCGCGAAGTATTTGGACGTCGAATAAAGCATCAGTGGCCCATGCCGAGACCGCCGTCCACCGGGATCACGGCGCCGGTGATGTACGCCGCCTCGGCCGATGCCAGGAACGCCACCACGCCTGCGATCTCATCGGCGGTGGCCATCCGCCGGAGGGCGACGGCGTCGACGATCTCGGTAATCCGTTTGTCGCCCAACGCGGCGGTCATGTCGGTGTCGACCGGTCCCGGTGCGACGACGTTGACGGTGATGCTGCGCGAGCCCAGCTCGCGTGCCACCGACCTGGCGAACCCGACGAGACCGGATTTCGATGCCGCGTAGTTCGTCTGCCCGGCGGCGCCGCTGAGACCGACGACCGACGACATGAGAACGATGCGGCCTTTGCGGGCGCGGAGCATGCCCTGGGCGGCGCGCTTGGTCACGCGGAAGGCAGCCGTGAGGTTGGCATCGATCACCGACCGAAAGTCGTCCTCGCTCATGCGCAGCAGCAGCCCGTCGCGAGTTATACCGGCGTTCGAGACGAGTACCTCCACCGGGCCGCCGAACTCCTCCTCGACTGCTGCGAACGCGGCGTCGACCTGCGCACCGTCGGTCACGTCGCACTTGACGCAGAACAGGTCATCCGGCGGCGGCGAGCTGTTGAACGTGACGGCGACGTGGTCACCGAGCGCACGGAACCGCCGTGCGCAGGCGAGGCCGATGCCTCGCGACCCTCCCGTGACCAATACGACCCGCGGCGTCCCCGCGGCGTCAGTCATCCACGCCACCGCCCCATCGGACAACGCACGATGCGGCGGTCATCCCGCCTCCGAAGCCGACGAACAGCACGAGGTCGCCGTTGGCGACGCGACCGTTGTCGAGTGCGTCGGCGAGTGCCAATGGAATCGAGGCGGATGAGGTGTTGCCCGTCTTGTCCAGCACGACCGCGGCGCGTTCCATCGGGATGCCGAGCCGTTGGCATGCAGCGTCGATGATTCGTACGTTGGCCTGGTGGGGGACGATCAGCGCCACGTCGTCGGCGGAGATGCCGGCGTGCGCCATCGACTTCTCCGCCGAGTCGACCATGATCCGCACCGCCCGCCGAAAGACCTCTTTGCCCTCCATGCGGATGTAGCCGCCGACCTCCGCCTGCAGGATCGAGAGCAGCGATCCGTCTGCATCGAGGTCCCAGCCGAGCAGCTGGCCGGGGCCGTCGACCGACTCGATCACGACCGCACCCGAGCCGTCGGCGAACAGCGGCGCGGTGCCGCGGTCGTCCCAGTCGGTGATGCGCGACAGCGTGTCGGTACCGATCACCAGCACACGGTCGGCGCCCATCGCGATCAGGCCGTGGCCGCACACGAGCGCGTACACGAATCCGGAACAAGCGGCGTTGACGTCGAAGGCGCCACAGCGCATCCCGAGCTCGTTCTGCACGGCGGCGGCGTTGCCCCACTGCTTGTCAGGAGTTGTCGTTGCCAGCACCAGCCCGTCGATGCGCGACGGGTCGAGCCCGGCCATCTCCAGCGCCTGTCGGCCCGACTCGACCGACAACCCGATCGTGCTGCCGCCGATGCGTCGCTCGTGGATCCCCGTACGGGCGACGATCCACTCGTCGCTCGTGTCCATCATCTCGGCCAGCTCGTGGTTGGTGAGCACTTTCTCCGGAAGGGCGATGCCCCAACCCGAGATGACACCACCCTTGGTACCGGGACGTATCGCTGGCATCTAACCCTCCTGGGCTCGTGAATTGTGGGGCGGCGTCAGTCGGAACGCAGCCACGCGATCGGTTGTCGCGGCGTTACCCGTTCCGTGTCGACCGCTATGAAACTCTGCAGCACGCCGCGAAACGGCGAGCGCACCTCGTGCTCGCCGACGTGGCCGAGCAGCGTGCCGACGTCGATCAGCGAACCGGATTCGATCGTGATGGGCGTGAAGATCCCTGCCGACGGAGACACCACCAGCCGCTCGACCGCGAACAGGTGCTCGCCCTCGGGATGGACGACGGCCGCAGTGTCGCCGCCGACCCACTCGAGCAGCCTGTCGAGATCATCGGGGGTGGCGACCGAGATCGTACGGGCGCTGACGACGCTGCGCTTCGCCATGCCGGTCAGCACGCCACCGGGACCGAGTTCCGCGAACTCGGTGACGCCGAGCGCGGCCAGGGTCTGCAGGCATTGCTTCCACCGAACGGGGCTGGCGAGCTGGGCGGAGAGCAGCGCCGTCCACTCTGCGCCGCGGTCGTGCGGCTTGGCGTCGACGTTGGACACCACCGGCATGTCGGCGTCGCGAATGTCGGCCGCCGCGATCGCGTCACGCAGCCGATCGCGGGCAGGAGCCATGAAGGAGGTGTGGAACGCGCCAGAGACCGGGAGCACCATGACTTTCTTGGCGCCTAGCTCGCGGGCGTGCTTGCTCGCCCCCTCGACGCCGTCGTGCGACCCGGCGATCACCACCTGGCCGGGTGCGTTGAAGTTGGCGACCCAAACCTCGGCGTCGGCCAGGTTGCAGGCCACCTCGACCTGATCGTCGTCGAGCCCCAGCACGGCCGCCATCGTGCCCGGCTGGGCGGTGCCTGCTTCGTGCATCGCCGCCGCCCGTTCGGACACGAGTTGCACGCCCTCCTGGAATCCCAGGGCGCCGGTGGCCGCGAGCGCGGTGTACTCCCCGAGACTGTGGCCGGCGCAATAGTTGGCGTCGATGCCCAACCGTTCGACGGCGTCGAGCACCATCAGGCTCGACACGAACGTCGTGAGTTGCGCGTTGCGCGTGTCCTTCAGCTCGTCGGCGTCGGCATCGAGCAGTAGCTTGCCGACGTCGCGTCCGGCGACCTCGCTCGCCTCGTCGACGAGTTCCCAGCTCTCGTGGTCGGCCCACGGGCGCCCCATGCCCGGGCGTTGCGACCCCTGGCCCGGGAACGTGAATGCGAGCATCGACTAGCGAGGCTAGACGGATTCGCAGTTCGCTCCGACACTACCCAGCGGTAACCCGCTCGAGCCGGGGCGCAGCCAAGACGCCGCTTACGCTGCCACCGATGAGCATGCCGCCACCGCCACCCCCGCTGGGCGAACCGGGCGCTGTGGCGGGTCCGATGTCGCCGGCCGGCGCGCCGCTGGCGCCGCCGCCGTTGCGGATCGTCGCCCGCTTTCTCGACACGGTGATCCTGGGCGTCATCAATTTTCTGGTGGCGTTGATGGTGCTCGGCACGGACGACTCGGCAGGCTTCAACGGCTTCGGCGGCGACGCCGGCTTCTGGACGCTGTACGCGTTGTCGTTGATCGGCGTCGCCATCGCGTTCGTCTGGGATGCCACGCTGACGCGGCTGTACGGCGGCACGCCGATGAAGTTGGCGCTCGGAATGTGCGTGGTGCGCGCCGACAACGGAGGTCAGGTCGAGTGGCGCCACGCGATCACGCGTTGGGCGATTCCCGGCGCGTTCTCCGTGATCCCGTTGCCGTTTCTATCGGGGCTCCTCGGCCTTGTCGTGGTCGTCGTCAGCCTCGTCTACATCTTCACCAAGCCGCTGCGGCAGGCCGTGTGGGACCAGGTAGCCAAAACGCTCGTCGTGCGGCCCGCTCGGTAACCTCGCGGCGCACGCCCCGGTAGCCCAACGGCAGAGGCAGCGGTCTCAAACACCGTCCAGTGTGGGTTCGAATCCCACCCGGGGCACATGAGGGCGAGCGTCAGCCAGGCCGACCATCTCACCAGGCCAACCATTCTCATGGGTAAGTCGTCTCATGGGTAAGTCGTCTCATGGGTAAGTGGCTCCTAGAGCGGCGACTGTCGCAGAACGCGGCGCGGCTCAAGTCGCTACGCGCAGAGTTGGCTCAGATCGACGAGCAGCTCGCCGTGTTCGCGGACGACGCCGAGGACACCGCGATCCGTGCCCTCGTGTCGGAGACGCCGGGTGCGGCGCACGAGGCCAACGACGCCCGCAAGCACGCCGACGCCATGTCACGCCATCGCCAGCACGTGCTCGAGACGGTCCGCGAGCTGGAGCGCAAGCAGGACGAGTTGCTCGACAAGCTCACGTCGAACTCCTGAACATCACCGGCGGAGTGCGTCACACCCGTCTGATTGAATGCCGTGAGGAAGCCGAAGGAAAGGACATCCGCTTGTCGCTACGAGTCGTGATCGCCGAGGACGAGGCCATCATCCGCATGGATCTGAGAGAGACCCTCGAGGAGGAGGGCTACGTGGTCGTGGGCGAGACCGGCCGTGGCGACCAAGCGGTCGAACTGGTGCGCGAGCTGCAGCCGGATCTGGCGATCCTCGACGTGAAGATGCCAGGCATCGACGGGCTCGAGGCGGCCGGCATCATCACCGCCGAGAAGCTGTGCGGCGTCCTCATCCTCACCGCATTCAGTCAACGTGAGGTGATCGAGCAGGCACGCGACGCAGGCGCCCTGGCCTACCTCGTCAAGCCGTTCCAGAAGAGCGACCTGATTCCGGCGATCGAGGTCGCGATCGGGCGTTTCCGTGAGCTTCGCAACCTGACGGGCGAGATCGACGCGCTGGGCGAACAGCTCGAGGCGCGCAAACTGATCGACCGCGCCAAGGGTGTGCTGATCGACGAGTGCGAGATGAAGGAATCCGAGGCATTCACGTTCATCCAACGCACCGCCATGAGCGAGCGCAGGCGCATGCGCGAGGTGGCGGAGCGGATCCTCGACGGTTCGCTGCGGCCGGGCTGACGCGGCCGCCGCCACAACTGGTTAGCTGGCAACCGTGGGTACCTACCTCCTCGTCGACGGCAACTCGCTGACCTATCGCGCCTTCTTCGCCTTGCCGTCCGACATGGCGACCGCCAGCGGCCAGGTCACCAACGCCGTGTTCGGGTTCACGTCGATGTTGATCCTCGTACTGAAGGAGCAGAAGCCAGACGGCGTGCTGGTCGCCTTCGACCGGCCCGAGCGCACGTTCCGGCACGATGCCGATCCTGATTACAAGGCCACTCGTGAGGCGGCTCCGGACATCCTGCGTCAGCAGATGGGACTCGTGCGGCAGGTGCTCGACGCGCTCGGGATCCAGCAGATCGACCTGGCCGGGTGGGAGGCCGACGACCTGATCGCCTCAGCGGTCGACGTGCTCGTCGCGCGCGGCGAGGACGTGGTGATCGTCACCGGCGACCGCGACAGCTACCAGCTCGTGTCCGACCCGCACGTCAAAGTCCTCTACAACCGTCGCGGGGTCAGCGACTACGCGCTCTACGACGAGGCGGGTATCGAGGAGAAGACAGGCGTGCGGCCGGCGCTGTACCCGCAGTACGCGGCGTTGCGCGGGGATCCGTCCGACAATCTGCCAGGGGTCCCGGGCGTCGGCGAGAAGACCGCCGCCAAGCTGATCAACCAGTACGGCGGGCTCGACGGCATCTTCGCCAACGTCGAGAAGCAGACCCCGAAGCTGCGTGACAACCTCGCCGCGAGCGAGGAGCGGACACGCAAGAACCTCGATCTGATGGTGCTTCGCCGCGACGCGCCGCTCGACGCTGTCGACTTCGACTCGCTGGCCATCGTGCCCAAGCCCGACGAGGTCAAGCGCTTGTTCGACTTCCTCGAGTTCCGCACGTTCGCCGACCGGCTCGCCGAGGCGCTCGGCCCGGCGGCGGGCATCGCGCCGAGTGGACCGCGCGACGAGCTCGTGCCAGAGGTGACGACGGTCGACGACGCCGCCGAGGCGGTTCGCCTCCTGACCGCGGTGGAGATGCTCGACATCGCCGGCGCCTGGAGCGGCGAGCCCGGTCGCAGCACGCTGCTCGGCCTCGCCTTCGTCACCGACCCGGCCACGTCGGAGGTCGCCTGGCTACCCGCGCAACTGCTAGCCGACGAGGCCGTGAGCGCGGTGATCGCCGGCCACGCCAACGTTCGCGGCCACAACATGAAGGCGATCATCCGCTCCCTGCTCGAACGCGATGTCGACATGTCGGGACTCCGGCTCGATACCGCGATCGCCGCCTATCTCATCGATCCCGCGGAAGCGCGCTACGAGCTCGCCGACCTGATCACGAAGTTCACCCGGTTCGCCCCGCCCAACACCGCCGCCGCAGCCGGGCAGCTCGATCTCGATGGAACCGCGGTCAGCGACTCCGGACGTGCAGCACGCGAAGCGCTGGCGGTACATCACGTCGCCGAGCCCATCGAGGCGAGCCTCGCCGCTCATGGAATGGCCGATCTCTACCACACCATCGAGAACCCGCTCGTGCGCGTGCTCGCCAGGATGGAACACGTGGGCGTCGGCGTCGACGCCGACACGCTGCGCGACATCAACGCACGACTCACTGGCGAGGTCAACGAGCTGGCTGCCGAGTTGAAGCGGGTCGCCAGCCGCGACGAGCTCAACGTCAACTCGCCAACCCAGCTCAGGGCGCTGCTGTTCGACGAGCGCGGATTGAGCCCGATGGGCCTCAAGAAGACCAAGTCCGGATACTCGACCGACGCCCAGACGCTCGAGAAGCTGCGCGACGCGTGGCCGGAGTTCATCGTGCCGCTGCTCCGCCATCGCGAGGTCGAGAAGCTGCGTGGCACGTACGGCGAGGGACTGCTCCAGGAAATCGCAGCCGACGGGCGCATCCACGCCACGTTCAACCAGACCGTCGCCCGCACCGGCCGGCTCAGCTCCGACAAGCCGAATCTGCACAACATCCCTGTGCGCAGCGACGAGGGGCGGATGTTCCGCACCGCGTTCGTTCCCTCGCCGGGCCGCACCCTGCTCGTCGCCGACTACAACCAGATCGAGCTGCGCTGCATCGCCCATCTCGCTCACGACCCCGGGCTGGTAGAGGCGTTCACCAGCGGGCAGGACATCCACAACGCCACCGCCTCGCGCGTGTTCGAGGTCGAGCCGGGCAAGGTCACGCTCGATCAGCGCTCGAAAGCCAAGATGGTGTCGTACGGGCTCGCCTACGGCATGGAGGCCTACGGGCTCGGGCAGCGGCTCAACATCGCCACCGAGGAGGCCGCCAAGATCCTCGACGCCTACTTCGAGGCGTTCCCGAACGTCAAGGCCTACATGGACGCCACCGTCCGTGAGGCGCGCAAGAACGGCTACACCTCGACACTGTTCGGGCGTCGCCGTCCGATCCCCGAGCTGCTCGACTCCAATTGGCGGATCCGTCAGGCCGGTGAGCGCCAGGCCATGAACGCCGGCATTCAGGGGCTGGCTGCCGACATCTTCAAGGTGGCGCTGGTGCGGATCGACGAGGCGCTCGAGGCCGGCGGGTTCGACAGCGTGCTCGTGCTGCAGGTGCACGACGAGGTGATCGTCGAGGTGCCGGACGACGAGCGCGAGGAGGCCGGGAAGACGGTGGTGGCGCTGATGCGCGGCGCCGCCGATCTCGACGTCCCGCTCGAGGTCAACGTCGCATGGGGCGACACGTGGGCCAGCGCCAAGTCGTAAAGCCCGTTCATGTCGCGCTGATCACCGCGTACGCGGTGATCAGCGCGACATGAACGATCACTGGTTCGAGCCGGTCGCGGACCACTTGGGCGCGGCGTACCTGCGGTACTCGTTCACGAAGGGCACGCGACAGGAGGTCGACTTCCTGGTCGAGCATCTGGGGCTGCGGCCGGGGATGCGCGTGCTCGACGTCGGCTGCGGGCCGGGGCGTCATGCCTACCTACTGGCTGAACGCGGCATCGCCGTCCACGGGATCGACATCAGCCGTCGCTTCATCGACCTCGCCCGCGCCGGCGCTCCGGGCGGGGCGACGTTCGAGCGCATGGACGCACGCGCGATGTCGTTCGACGCCGAGTTCGATGCCGCGATCTGCCTCTGCCAAGGCGCGTTCGGCCTGATGACGGCCGACGGGCACGACGCCACCGTGCTGGCCGGCATGGCGCGCGCCCTGAAGCGGGGCGGCCGGCTGGCGCTCACCGCGTTCAACGCCTACTTCGTGGTCAAGCACTGGGAGGGAGCAGAGTTCGACGCCGAATCGGGCGTCAACCACGAGCGGGCGGAGATCCGCAACGAGGCGGGGGAGGCCGTCACGACCGACCTCTGGACCGGTTGCTACACGCCGCGTGAGTTGCGAATGCTCAGCGACGTGCACGGTTTACGGGTCGACCGGGTCAGCAGCGTCGAGCCCGGCGCCTACGCGCTTGCCGCACCCGGCACCGATTCGGCGGAGTTGCTCCTGCTGGCGACGCGAATTCACTGAAGCTTCAACCGCCCGCCCGGCTGTCGTTGGTGATCGTCGCTGGTAGCATCGCCGATCGCGTGTCGCGGCGCGCCCTAGCACGTCCCGGCAGCAGCGTTCGTCCATCGTCCATCCGAAAGCAGCCCGTTCCTTGTCCGACACCATCACCACATCGCCCTCCTCGAGCTCACAGTTCGGGACCTTCGACGAGGAAGGCAACTACACACCACGTGAGGTCGTGTCCAACGATCTCGGCATGAGCTTCGCCGACGCCATCGCCGGCACCATCGTCGAGGTCGAAGACGGTCAGGTCGTCAACGGCACCGTGGTCAAGATCGACAAGGACGAGGTGCTGCTGGACATCGGCTACAAGAGCGAGGGTGTCATCCCGAGCCGCGAGCTGAGCATTCGCAACGACGTCGCCCCCTCCGAGATAGTCAGCCTCGGTGACAAGGTCGAGGCGCTGGTCCTCACCAAGGAAGACAAGGAAGGCCGGCTCGTCCTCTCCAAGAAGCGGGCGCAGTACGAGCGGGCGTGGGGCACGATCGAGGCCAAGAAGGAGAACGACGAAGTCGTCGAGGGTCCTGTCATCGAGGTCGTCAAGGGTGGGCTCATCGTCGACATCGGCCTGCGTGGCTTCCTGCCGGCGTCGCTCGTCGAGCTGCGCCGCGTCCGCGACCTGGCGCCGTACATCGGCACCACGGTGCAGGCCAAGATCATCGAGCTCGACAAGAACCGGAACAACGTCGTGCTGTCGCGCCGGGCCTACCTCGAGGAGACCCAGAAGGAGACCCGTGACAGCTTCCTCACCAACCTCAAGATCGGCGAGGTGCGCGAGGGAACGGTGTCGTCCGTCGTCAGCTTCGGCGCCTTCGTCGACCTCGGTGGCATGGACGGCCTGATCCACGTGAGCGAGCTCTCGTGGAAGCACGTCGATCACCCGGGTTCGGTGGTGTCGGTAGGCGACCACGTGAAGGTGCAGGTGCTCGACGTCGACATGAGCCGCGAGCGCATCAGCCTGTCGCTCAAGGCCACGCAGGCCGACCCATGGCAGGAGTTCGCCGAGTCGCACGAGGTCGGCCAGCTCGTCTACGGACGGGTGACCAAACTCGTCCAGTTCGGCGCCTTCGTCCAGGTTGGCGACGGCATCGAGGGTCTCGTCCACATCTCGGAGATGTCCACGCACCACGTCGACTCGCCCGAGCAGGTCGTCACGCCCGGCGAGGAGCTGTGGGTCAAGATCATCGACCTCGACCTCGCCCGCCGGCGAATCAGCCTCTCGATCAAGCAGGCTGCCGAGGGTGGCGAGCTCGCCGCCGAGTACCGGGAGCACTTCGAGGTCGACGCCGAGGGCAACTGGGCAACGAGCAGCGACGAGGTCGAGGCGGCGTGGGCCGAGTTCGAGAACGCCGATGCCGGTGTCGCCGAGGCACCCGACGAGGTGCCAGCCGCGGTGAGCGCCGGCGACGACTCGGCCAGCCAGCCCGAAGGCTGATCACGCCGTGCTGCTGGTCGGCTTGACCGGCGGCATCGGGTCCGGAAAGTCGACCGTGTCGGCGTTGCTCGCCGAGCACGGTGCCGCGATCGTCGACGCCGACGAGATCGCGCGCTGTCTGCAGACGCCGCACTCCCCGGTGCTTGCGCGCATGGCGGAGCGCTTCGGGCAGCAGATCATTCGTTCCGACGGCTCGCTCGACCGCGCCGCGGTGGCGGCGCTCGTGTTCGGGGACGACCCGCAGGCTCGCGCCGCGCGCGCGGACCTCAACGCCATTGTGCACCCCGCGATGCAGGACGAGATCGCCCGCCAGATCGGCGCCCACGCCGCCACCGACCGCATCGTGGTGCTCGACTTCCCGCTGCTGACCGAGAACCCGCGCGAAGGGCTGGCGGCGACGATCGTGGTCGACATCGACCCGGAGATCGCCGTGCGCCGCCTCGTCGACCAGCGCGGCATGGACGAGCGCGACGCCCGCAAGCGGATCGCCAGCCAACTATCGCGTGAGCACCGCTTGACGCATGCCACCCACGTCGTCCAGAACGACGGTGACCTCGACGACTTACGCGATCAGGTCGCCGCGCTCTGGTCGGCCTTGCTCGCTCTCCGCGACGCCCGCGGCTGAGCGGGCTGCGCCCCTTCGCCGTTGCCGCGCGACGGAATCAGACGCTCGAGCGGGGCGATCATCTCTGTCTCGCCCCACTCGTTGACCTTGCCCGTGCGTTCGAATCCGAGCCCTCGGTAGAAGGGCTCCGGCGTGCCGGTCAGTTCGGCCGTGCAGCTGAGCAGCAGGTGGGTGGCACCTTCCGCAACGCGTCGCTGCGCCAGTTGCTCGATCGCCGCCCGGCCGATGCCGCGACCTTGATGGCGCCAGTCGACCATCAGGCGCCACAGGTACGGATGTGGCTGGGCGGGCATCGGCTCGGCGACCATCATGAAGCCGACCGGCTCGCCGTCGGCCGCGATCGCCCGGAGCCATGGCTGAATCCGAGTCCCCTCCTGCACCGGCGGCACGAGCGCGTCGCCGTACGACTGGTACACGCTCGACACGAACCGGCGCTGAGAAAATGCGCGATCGAGCTCGCCCACGCGGCGAACGTTCTGCGGCGTGATCTCGACGAGCTCGACGCGGCGCGGCTGGCCCGGCCGGCGCTTCCACGCCCGCCACTCGTCGCCGAGGATCTCGAACCGGGCGTCGTCGGACCAGACGCCGCGCACCAGCGCCGCCGAGCGGGCGGTGCCGATGTAGCGGAAGCCGTTGCGCTCGAGCACGCGCGCCGACGCCAGGTTCTCCGGGTCGATCGTGGCCGCCACGCGGTGCACCTTGCGCACCGTGAACAACCATTCCAGGACGGCACTGACCGCCTCGATCGCATAACCGCGCCCCTGGTTCTCGGGGGCGAACGTGTACCCGACCATCGCCAGCAACGCCGCTTCGTCGAGCCACACTGCGACGTCGCCGAGCAGTCGGTCGGCGTCGTTGGTCACCGCCAGTTGCAGCCATTGGCCTGGGGTCGGCACCCCGAACCGCTCGGCGTCATCGACGAGCGCATGCGCCAGGTCACGGGTGTACGGCAGCGTCCAGTCTTGGAAGCGGGCAACGTCCGGGAGGTTGCGGTAGCGCGTGAAGGCGGTGATGTCGTGGCGCGCGAGCGGGCGGATCGTCAGCCGTTGGGTCGTGAGCCGGATCGTTCGCCGAGGCACCGCGCACATTCAACTCCCGGCCGGGCCGATTCGGCCATCCCTCTACAGTGCCGGCCGTGCCCGTTGCGGCTGCTCTTCTGATAGCCGCCGGGGCCGTGGCGATCGTCGATTGGTGGGCGGTCGCCGGCAGTCACCGTCTGGTCGAGCTCTGGGCGAAGCCGCTGACGATGGCACTGCTGGTGGGTGTCGCCGCGACGGCCGGCAATTCGGATGGTGGCGTCCGGTCGTGGCTCGTGGCCGGCGCCGTGCTCGGCCTCGCCGGTGACATCGCACTGCTGGGCGACGGCGAGGCGGCGTTCATGGTGGGTCTCGGCGCGTTCGCATTCGGTCACCTGGCGTACGCGATCGCGGCAGTGCTGGTCGGCTTCGACTCGACCTGGGCGCTCTTTGGCGTCGCCTTCATGACTGGGATGATCGGCTTCCGGTTCGCAACCCGCACGGTGCCTGGCGCGCGAAGACGAGGTGGATCGGCGCTGGCGGGCGCGGTCGTGGGCTACGCCTGCGTGATCACCGCGATGGTGGTCACGGCATGGGGCACCACAGCGGTGCTCGCCGGCATCGGCGCGATCTCGTTCGCCGCCAGCGACT
>DASQTR010000159.1:0-2583 GCA_035641795.1 Ilumatobacter sp. | reverse complement strand
GGTGCCGTCACCGTGAAGATCGCAGACAAGCACGACCCGTGTGGTCTTAGCCATGACTCAAGTGTGCAGCGCACAGCTCCGATGGGCCACTCGACACCAATCCCAAAGCAACGATCGGTCCGTATCCCCTCGCAGCGATTGACCGCAGCGCGTCGACGCGAGCCTTACGGACGTGATCGTCATCGACCTGGCAGGTGCTCTTAGGCGAGGGCATTCGAGCGGTGCGTGCTACTGGACGCTGTCCGCCCGCCACCACGCTCTTGACAGCGTCGGTGACCAAGGTGAACGGCGCCTCGTCGCCAGACCAAGCACCCGCACGTTTTGTGAGTAACCACGAAGACCGGCTCGCTACGTGATCTGATCCAATGGGACACGCCGCCTGAAACGGGTGCGCGAGAAGACCGATTCGGTGCGTGTCGTCTCCCAGGCGAAGGCCTACCGATCGCCGGTTCGGCGTGTGTTCCCGACGGGCTCCTTGCGGTTCTGTGCGCCGCTAGCCGAACGATCTGGCGTCGCGGATCTGAGCGCGCGTTCGGATGCCGAATCGCATCAACGGCGGCGCAGCGGATCGATCAGGCATTTCTGCGCTACCCCGAGGACGCCCGCTCAGAGAGCTCCGCGTAGAACTGCACTTCCACCGCCATCGGCAGGAGATACCGAAACCGAAACGACCCCTCGCCCTTGTCGTTGGTCGAGAGGGGTTCGCTGGAACTCCTCCGCCGAGCGGACAAGGATGCCAAAGTGCTCGTAACCGTGAGACACCATGCTGTCGGGCCGCTCTCGGATGCTGATATCGAAGAGGATCCGACCGCAACGGTGAGCCGATCTGGGAGTCGCAACGACTCCATTTCGCGCCAGCCGAGCATCCGTCCGTAGAACTCCAATAGCCGCGCTCGGTACTCCTCCGTCAGCGTTCCCTCGGGAACGTTCATCGTGACATGGCTCAACCCGGACGACAGGGGCACAGGCCGGCTTCCTGGTGTTGCTGGTGCGGCGCCATCATGCCCGATTAGACCGAGCCGAGCGGCACTTCGGTGCGTGTCGAGCCGTTGGGTCTGCTCGTCGACCGGTTTGGCGTCATCGCCGTTCGGGGTGATGACAGGCCTGGCATGCGTCGCGGATGGTTTGCTGGGTTCGAGGAGTAGTCGGACGCCTTCCTGCGAAACGGGCAGCATCAGCGACACCAGGCAGCCGGTCACGCCGTGCACCTACATGAATTCCGGGCTGCTCCGCGCACGGGATTGGCCGCTGCGGCCAACGCCATCACTATCGCGATCGCTGCAGCGCTGTTCGACAAGTTCACGATCAACGCCTTGCCGTACATCGTGGCAGTCGTGATGTTCACCCCGGCGGGGCTCTTGATCAAACCATTCGCCGATCGCATGGCCGGCGAATACCCCAAGGGCGCCATGTGGGTCGGGGGACTGGTCGCCACATACGTCGCCCTGCTGCTGGCCGACATCCTGTCGGACGGCATCCAGATCGACGGCGTCGGCACCTGGATCATAGCGACCCTCATTGTGTGGGCCGGCACCCTGCTCTACGACATGGTCGTCGACAAGGTCATCGCCGCCGCCCAGGGCTGCCTCTCCGGCACCGGCCGCTCCCCGCCCTGACCGCAACGGCACCGAGAGGCTGGCCCTGGGTGTCTGGTACGTCACTCCGCTCGTAAGACGAGCGCGGGTTTGGTGCGGGCGGCGAACTGCGCCGGCGCCGCAGCGATGAGGTTGGCGACCAGGAACGCAACCGCGACCGTCACTGCGATCGCTGTGGCGGGAACGCGCGGCGCGGCGATGACCCCCAAGTTCTCCGCGAACAGCATCCACGCCCAGCGCCCAGTGGCGATACCCAGAGGGACGCCTACGAGCAGTGCGACCGCCACGAGGGTCGTGGCCTGCCAGGCGACGGTCGATCGCACCTGGCCACGAACGAATCCCAGCGTCTTGAGGATCGCCAGCTCTCGTCGCCGACGGCGGACCCCGCTCACGAGCACGTGCGCCAGTGTCGCCGTCGAGAGCGCCGCCAGGATGCCACCGAGCAGGTAGGGCGTGGCCTCGACCCGCCCGAAGTTGACGATGTCGGTGGGCTTGCCCTGGCCGATGACGAAGACCGAGCCCCCGACCTGCTCTTCGAGGTCGGCCACCACGTCGTCGATGGTCACGCCGGGCGTGAGCCGGAGGAGCAGCCCGGTGTCGGCGACATTGAGAGGCTCGCCCAGGACCCGCTCCCAGCCCGGCTTGTTGACGAACACGCCGTCACCCAGCCGACCCGCCTCGCCGAAGACCGGGAAGACAACCCGACCGACGATGTGCATCGGCACCGGATCGCGATTGGTGGCGAACGGGGCCACGGGCACCGTGTCACCCACGTCGACACCCAGCGACCGGAGCGTGCGCGTGCCGAGGGCGATCTCGTCGTCGGCACGGGGCCGGCCTCCCTCGAGGATCGTCGGCGAGATGTCACCGTCGACGGTGTCGAAGACGAAGCCGTCGACGCGCCGCTCGTCGACGGCGAAGGAGGCCCCGAAGATCCCGACGACGATGCCCTCGACGCGGTCGTCCTCCTCCAGCACCGACAGCCCGC
>DASQTR010000158.1:0-5422 GCA_035641795.1 Ilumatobacter sp. | reverse complement strand
ACACTCCGGATCGATGTCGAGCGTACGAACGGTGTGCACGACCGCCGCCAGCACCGGGTCGTCGGAGCGTCCGTGGTCGAGCCCTTCGAAAAGTCTTCGTGCGAGATCGGCGAGGGCTGCTTTGCGCTCGGTGACGGGGCGATCGTCGAGGTCGTCGACGATGTCGTCGGCGTGGCGCGCGAACGCGTACAGCGCCCACACGTGCCGGCGACGGTCGCTCGGCAGCACGGCAGCCGCCCAGTAGTACGTCGTGCCGTGGGCAGTCGTCAGCCGGCGGCACCGTGCGTACGACCGATCGAGCGCAGTCATGCCCCTCGCTCCATCGCCGCGACGCGCCTGGCCGCCAGCTCGCCACTCACGATCACCATCGGCACGCCGACGCCCGGCACGGTCGACGATCCGACGAAGAACAGTCCGGGAACCCGCCGCTCGACATTGGCCGGGCGAAACGGCCCGGTCTGCCGGAACGTGTGGGCGAGACCGAACGGGGTGCCGCGGGCGAGTCCCTGATCGCGCCAGTCGGTCGGGTCGGCGAGTGCTTCCACCTCGACGTCTGTCGGGTACCCGAACCTGGCGAGTGCCCGACCCAGATCGTCGCGAACCCGCGTCCGTTCGGTGGCCCAATTGATGCCGCCGTCCAAGTTGGGGACCGGCTCGAGCACGTAGAGCGAGTGCCCGCCGGAAGGTGCCATCTGTGGCTCGTCGATCGAAGGAATCGACACCAGCAGCGACGGGTCGGGCATGCGCCGACCGTCCTGGAGCAACGCCCGAAATGCCGTCCGCCACGTGCGGCCGAAGTGAATGTTGTGATGCGCCGCTCGTTCCGGCAGCGAACCGCGAACACCGGCGTGCCACACGACGGCGGACGGCGCGTAGGTGCCGCGACGCAGCACCTGCGGGGGGCTGATTCCCGGAAGCAGCGACTCGTATGCACCTGGCAGGTCTGCATTGCAGATGACGACGTCGGCGGGCACGCACTCGCCGCCGGCGAGCCGCACCCCCGTGACCTGTCCGCCGTCGTGGCGGGCGGTGACGATGCGTTCGGCCGGTGTGTTGTACCGGAATCGTGCTCCGCCGCGTTCGGCAGCCGTGGCGAGGGCGATCGGCAGTGCCTGCATCCCTCCATCTGCGACGACGACACCGTTGATCGCGTCCATGTAGGTGATCACGGCGTACAACGCCAGCGCCCGCTGAGGAGCCAGCCCGGCGTACAGGGCCTGGAAGCTGAACACGCGTCGCAAACGCTGGTCGTCGAAGAACCGGCCGACCTGACGGTCGAGTCGCCGAAAGGCGCCGAGTCGCAGGAGCCGGAGCGCAGGCGGAAACGGGCGTACGAGATCGAGTGGCGAGTCGTAGTTGCGCTCGATGTAGCACGGCATCTCCGTCTCGTAGAGCGCTGTCAGCCAGTCGGCGAAGCGGTGGAACGCGGCCGCCTCGCCGACGCCGCACACATCGCGGATCTCCTCCGCCATCGCCTCGCGGCCGTGGCGGACGCGAAGCTCAGTGCCGTCAGCGAAGCAGGCGCGGTACATCGGCTCGAGCGGCCGAAGGGTCAGGAGCTCGCTCATGTCGACCCCGACCGCGTCGAAGCAGCGCTCGAACAGCGACGGCATCGTCAACACCGTGGGTCCCGTCTCGAAGCGGTATCCGTCGACGGCGAGCGATCCGGCACGACCTCCGGGTCCGGCCGCGCGCTCGATCACGGTGACGTCGTGGCCGGCGCCCGCAAGATGGCAGGCTGCCGAAAGTCCGCCCAGCCCGGCGCCGATGACGACGATGCGGACCGGCATCTCAACGGTCCCGGCGGGCCGCCTGAAGCGCCAGTGCGGTCAACGCGTCGGCGGTGACGCGCTCGAAGGTCGTGGCCGCGGCGACGGCACGCTCGAGGTGGACGTCGATAGCTGACTCCACAGTCGCAAGCGCACCGGAAGAGGCCACCACCTCGAGACAGCGCTCGACAGCGACATCGTCCAGGTCCGGGTTGCCGAGCGCCCGCTCGAGCGTGGCGCGGCCGGCATCTGTCGAGAGCCGCATCGCCCGCAGCACCAGCAGCGTGCGCTTGCCCTCGCGAAGGTCGTCCGCCGTGCCTTTGCCGGTGCACCTCGTATCGCCGAACAGGCCGAGCACGTCATCACGCAGCTGGAACGCCATCCCCGCCGAATCGCCGTAGGCCGCGAGGTTGGCGATCAGGCGACAATCGGCTCCCGCCAGTGCAGCGCCGATCTGGAGCGGGCGGGTGGCCGTGTAGCGCGCCGACTTCAGCAGTGCGATCCGCGCCGCGTCCTGTTCTCCGACGCAAGGACTGCAACCGACTTGGATGTCGAGCAACTGGCCTGCGATCACTTCGGTTCTCAGCACCGTGAACAGCCGACGTGCTTCGAGCATGTGGGCGCGGTCGGTCGCTTCCTCCTCGATGCGGTCGAACATGCGGTCCGCCCACACGAATGCAAGATCGCCGGCGAGGACCGCGGCGCTGATGCCGAACCAGCCGCGGTCGATCGGCAAGCCACGGTGATGACATTGGAGAGCCTTGTGGGCGGTTGGCCGTCCGCGGCGAGTGTCGGAGCGGTCCATCACGTCGTCATGGAGCAGTGCGAACGTGTGCAGGAGCTCCACGGCGGCAGCGGCGTGCAAGGCGCCGGCGTCGTCGAAGGTGCCGCCGGCGGCGACATGGCCCCACAGCAGGAAAGCAGGACGGAGCCGCTTGCCGCCCGCCCGCGTCAACGAGTCGATCGCATCGGCGAGCAACGCGATCGCATCACCCGCTTCCGGCACGTCGCGCTGCCGAGCCGCGACGAACTCGGCGACGTGGGCGTCGACGCCCGGCCCGCATGCGCCCGGGGCGCCGGCGGTGTCGAGCTGAGGGACGGTCCGCACACCCACCGAGTCGAGCAGGCGGTCGGCCGGATCGTGGCGGTTCAAGATCGCGCGCGGCGACTCCGCTTCCCATCCGAGCATGGCGATCTGCTCGACCGACCAGGGACTCAGCGTGCTCGGGCTCCGGTCAGCTCGCGCCACGAGCTCGTCCCATGTCGTCCACAGCGTTTCCTCGACTTCGTCCGGATCGGGCTCCGGCTCGCCGGCCACCTGAGCGACGACCACTGGACACAGTTCGTGCTCCACCGTGCCGTCGTCCATCACCGCCCGATATGCAAAGTCGCCGATGGCCAGCGTCATCCTGGAGGCGACCAGTCCGAGTTCGTCCCAGAGGTGGCGCGCAACGGCCTGACGAAGGGTCTCACCCGGTCGTGGGTGACCACAGCACGAGTTCGTCCAGATGCCGGGCCACGTCCGCTTCCGGACAGACCGGCGTGTGACCAGCACACGACCGTCCGGTGCCACCGCGTAGCACGAGAACGCCAGGTGCAGCGGCGTCGCCGAAGTGTGGACTTCGGCCTTGACCGCGTGCCCGGCAGGCCTTCCCGATGCGTCGAGCAGCACGACGCGATGCACTGAGCTGTCGCTCGCGAGCGACAGACCTGGTTGCGCAGATCGGTGGTGTTCGTCCGGGTCGAGGGCCGTGGCGAGCGACCCGTGACCGGGAGCGACGTGGGTTGGTGCGGTGATCAGTTGGGAGTCGACTGAATGAGGAGGCATGTGATGCTGCGTGAGGTCTGGACACGAGCACTGGTCATGAAGCTCGGTCCTGATCACTACGCACCGGATGCCACCGCTGGATGCGCGGTTGCGTCATCGAACGACAACGAGCGGAGTAACCGTCGATCCCGACCGATGCGATCAGCGTTGTGCGCGCGACGCGCTCGGCATCACGCCTCGAGCGTGGTCAGTACGTGAGGCTGGGGTGCCATGTGATCCCGCGCCCTTCGGGGACGGTGTCGAGGAGGAGCCACAACGGATCCATCTCGACGGCACCGCGCGGATCCTGATTCGGGTCGGCCATGTCGCCCGAAATCTCCTCGCTCCAGAAATGCCGGATCTCGTCGCCCGCGCGTGTGAACACGTTGTAGGCCGGCATGTCGGCGTCGTCCGCCGATACGTACGCACGCGTGAAGTCGCCGCTGGTGTCGCTGAAGACCGGCATGTTGGTCCAACCCCGAGCGCGCTTGGCGGCGATCAGGCGCTCGATCGGTGACCGTGCCGTGAACGCCAGAGCAACGCGTTGACGGATGTCGGGGATCTTGTGCTCGAAGCCGCCCATGAACGACGTGCACATCGGGCACGGCGCCTCCCGTTCGGGGCCGAACATGTAGCTGTAGACGACAAGTGCGTCGTGCTCGCCGAACAGATCGGACAGCGTCACCTCGGTGCCGTCCTCGGCGACGAACCGATAGTCGTCGGGCACGGCACCCCCTGGAGGGAGCCGACGGCGTTGCTCGGCCACGCGCTCCACATGGCGCCGCAGTTCGATCTCCTCCACGAGCAACTCTTGGCGGGCGCGTCGATACTCGTCCGACTCGTTCGGGTGGCGGGTGCGGTTCCGGGCGGCCAGGTCGGCGGCTGGAGTCAGGTCTGTCATCTTGGAACACCTCCGAGCCGGGGAATCTACAACGTCGGCCGAGCAGGACTCGTGTGGTCAGCCTGGTCCGCGTTGCGATGGCGGCGGGTCGCGATCGTGGTCGTCGCCCGCGCTTGAAGGTAGAGCGTCAGCACCCCGGCCACGACGAGTCCGGTGACGTTGATCGCGAGTTGCAGAGCTGCGCCGGCTACGTCGTCCCATGACCGGAATGCGGCCGCAGCGCCGATGTTGCCGATCGCCGGGAGCGAGCAGACGGCTGTACGAGACCAGTCGGCCGAGCAATGGTCGTCTCGCAGCGGGTTCGGCCGGGTAGGTGGTGGGTCGTGCGCCTTTCCTCACGACCGTTGGCCGGCTGTGGCGTCGTCGTCGTGGGCGCGTCGAGTGGTATCGGTAGGGCGACGGCGTTGTTGTTCGCCGGTCACGGTGTGCGGCTGGTGCTCGCCGCGCGAGGCGCCGACGAGTTGAGAACCGTCGCCGAGGAGTGCCGGGCGCTGGGCGCGCCGGCGGTGGTCACCTGCCCGATCGACATCGGCCACCCGCCAGACGTTGAGCGGCTTGGCCGCGTGGCGCGCGCCGAGCTCGGTGAGGTCGACGTGTGGGTCAACGCCGCCGCTGTGCTCCTTGCGGGTGACCTCACCGACTGCCCTGTCGACGACATCGAACGCATCATCGACACCAACGTGCTCGGTACCACGCTCCTGGCCCGCGAGGCGCTGTCGACGTTCGATGAGCGGGGTCGCGGCACGTTGATCAACGTGTCGTCGCTCTTGGGCCTGGTGCCCAACCCGGTCGTGCCGGCCTACTGCATGACCAAATTCGCCGTGCGGGGCCTGACCGTCACCCTGCAGCGGTCGCGGCGAGCGGGATCGATCGACATCTGCCTGGTTCTGCCGGGCCCGGTGGACACGCCGATGTTCGTGACCGCGGCGAACCACACCGGTCGGG
>DASQTR010000157.1:0-2287 GCA_035641795.1 Ilumatobacter sp. | reverse complement strand
TGATCCGCGTCTCGATCGTCGGGCGCGGGCGTGTCGGTGGCGCGTTCGCCGCGAATCTGCATCGGCACTCGCACTTCGAGGTCGCTCCTCCCATCGGCAGGGATGCGGAGATCCGCAACATCGCAGCTGGCGCAGACATGGTGCTGCTGGCTGTGACGGACGCGTCCGTTGCACCGGTCGCCGCGGCGATTGCAACCAATGACGACGCGCTGTTCGTGCACTTCGCCGGCTCGCTCACGCTCGCCGCGCTAGCGCCGCACCAGCGTCGGGCGTCGCTGCATCCGCTGACGCCGATGCCAGGCGATCCGGAGACTGCGGCGCGGCGACTGCGCGGCGCGTGGATGGCAGTCGCCGGCGACCCGGGCGTGGCCACGCTGGCGGATGCCCTGGAGGCGCGTACCTTCGCGGTCGACGAGGCACAGCGCGTCCGCTACCACGCCGCGGCCACGATCGCAGCGAGCCACGTCGCCGGCTTGATGGGCCAGGTCGAGCGGAACGCGAAGCGAGTGGGCGTGCCGCTCGCCGCCTACCTCGACCTCGCACGGTCGACGCTCGCCAACGTCGAGGCGCTCGGCGCGTCGGCTGCGCTCACGGGCCCGATCGCCCGCGCCGACTGGGACACGATCCGCGGGCATCTCGCGGCCCTGGCGCCAGAAGACCACGCCGCGTATCTAGCGCTCGCAGCCGAGGCGGCGCGACTGGCGGGAGCAAAGCTGCCGAAAGATCTCTAGCCGAGACTTCACGAACTAGTCCTCGATCAGCTCGACGGGCCGCGCCGTATCCGCCCGTCTAATCGGGTGCGGCCCGGTGTTGCGGCGGCTCGCCGGCATGCGCGGCGACGCGGTCGACGACACGAAACCGCCGACCCGTCACGACCTCCGGCAGGATGCGCACGAAGCGATGCTTGGGCCCCACGTGCCAGGGGTAGAGCGGCAGTTCGAGCGCGTCGAACAGCTCATACATCCGCTCGATCTCCAGTGCTCGACCTTTGATCACGACGCTCCACGCTTCGCCGTCCGACTCGCCGTCCGTCTCGAACGCCACCGATTCGCCGAGCACCGCGGCCGCCAGCTTGGTGCCTTCCGCGGTTCTGAAGACCACGGAGGCATGATCGACCACGTAGTTGATCGGAAAGATGTCGGGGTGGTTGGCGATCGCGACTGCCAGCCTGCCGACCTCCTGCGAACGCAGCAGCTCCCAGCACTGGTGCTCGTCGAGCTCGAGGATCGTTGGATCGACTTGATTCGCCATGAACCAACTATCCGGCACACACCCACAGAAGTTCTACGGCCGAAGGTCCCGATTCCAGCTCACGTACGGTGGCGCCGATGCAATACGCCTTCGCGACCTCACCGCAACGCACGACGTGGGACTGGCTGCACGAGGTCTGGACGATCGCCGACGCGCTTCCGGTGTTCCAGTCCGGCTGGACCTTCGATCACCTGTACCCGCTCATGGGCGACTCGAGCGAGGACTGCATGGAGGGCTGGATCACGCTGACCGCGTTGCTGCACGAGACGACCCGGTTGCGTGGCGGTGTGCTCGTGACCGGAATGGTGTATCGGCACCCCGGCGTGCTCGCCAGCATGGCGTCCACGCTCGACATCACCTCCGGTGGTCGGCTCGAGCTCGGCCTCGGAGCTGGTTGGAACGAGGAGGAGTGCGATGCGTTCGGCATCGACTTGGGTTCGATGCAGGAACGCTTCGATCGCTTCGAGGAGGGACTCGCCGTGTTGGAGAGCCTGCTCACGAATGAACGCACGACGTTCGACGGCACCTACTACAAACTCAACGAGGCGATGAACAACCCGAAACCTCTGCAGTCACCGCTGCCGGTGTGCATAGGCGGCACCGGCAAGCGCCGCACACTCCCGCTCGCGGCGCGATACGCGAACCACTGGAACTGCGGTAGCTCCGACGTCGCGACGTTCACGGAGTGTCGACGAATCCTCCACGATGCCTGCGCGCGGATCGGCCGCGATCCGGCGGAGATCACCTGCAGCGCGATCGTCCGCTACGAGGGCCGAGCCGACACGATGCGGCGCGCGATCGACGACTTGGATGCGGCAGGCAGCGACCTGACGATCATCTCGATCCGCAAGAGCGATCCACCAGACACCATCGCGGTCGTGGCGGAGGCGCTTGCCTAACTGGCGTCGGGGGCGACGAAGATGCAGAACGGATGACCTGCCGGATCGGCGAACACGTACAACGGCTCGTCAGGGTCGTCGAACCGGTCCTCCAGAATCGTAGCGCCGAGCGTGAGCGCGCGTTGACGCTGATCGAC
>DASQTR010000156.1:0-8485 GCA_035641795.1 Ilumatobacter sp. | reverse complement strand
AACGGTCCACCGCCTCTTGGAACTCGATCGAGATCGCTCCGCACCCGGTGATCTCTGAGGTCTCGGCGTGGGTGTGGACGTCGATGGCAACGAGCGAGTCGATGTCGACAGCAGGCATGGCGGAACACTGTCACGCTTCGTTCGAACGCCTGGTGTCAGGCACCGCTTCGCGGAGCCAGACACCTAGCCGTATTTGTTCGCCCGCCCGATCTCGCGCTCGATGTCGCGGGCGACGTCACGCGCCGCGATCGCTTGGCGCTTGTCGCCCTTGGTGCGGCCCTTGCCGACACCGAGCTCGACCTTCACGCGTCCGTCCCTGAAGTAGAGGCTGATCGGTACCAGCGCCACGCGCTCGGTGTCGACCAGCGCCTTCAAGCGCCGGATCTCGTCGCGGTGGAGCAGCAACTTGCGCGGCCGGTCGGGCGTGTGCTCGCCGAACCCGTGCGCGTACGCGTACGGCGCAACGTGCAAGCCCTCCAGCCACGCCTCGCCGTCGCGGATGCGGGCATACGAGTCACCCAGCTGCACCTGCGCCTCGCGCATCGCCTTGACCTCGCTGCCCTGCAGCACGACGCCCGCCTCGACGACGTCGGAGATCGCGTAGTTGCGGCGCGCCTGGCGGTTGCTGGCGATCACCTTGGTGCCGGGCTTGGCACCCTTCTGCGGCTTCGACTTGGCCATGGCCCGGTCGAGGCTACCGACCGCTCACGGCTAGCTTGCCCGGCGTGCTGCGACTCGACCGCGCTGCCTTCGACGCCATCTGCGCGCGCGCCTTCGCGGAGTACCCGCTCGAGATGTGCGGGCTGCTCGCCGGCGAACCGGGCGGTGACCGCGCCGACATCTTCTACCCGTGCCGCAACGTGGCCGAGTCGGCCAAGCTCTACACGATCGACCCGTCCGACCACTACCGCGCCGAGATCGACGCCGACGACCGAGACTGGGAGATCAACGGCGTGGTCCACAGCCACACCCACTCCGAGCCGTATCCCAGCCCGACCGACGTTGCGCAGGCGCCAGACCCGGGGTGGCACTACGTGATCGTGAGCCTCAAGCGCGATGCGGCCGAGTTGCGTAGCTACCGCATCGTCGACGGCGCGATCGAGGAGGAGCCCGTCGAGCTCGCTACAGGAAGCGGTGCTTGATCAGCCACTGGTAGCTCATGAAGCCCCAGATCGGCGGAAGGTAGAACGTGATGAAGCGGTGCGTCAGCGCGATCGCGAACGCCGTGTCGTTGTCGACTCCGGCGCGGGTGAGCCCGGCGGTGAGCCCGGCCTCCATCACGCCGATCCCACCGGGGACCGGGATGAGGCTGCCGAACAACGACACGGTGCTGTTGATGAGCAGGAACGTGCTGAGCGGCAACTCGTATCCGAACCCGCGGGTCACCATCGCCAGCGTGATCGCGAACAGGATCTCGGAACCGAGGTTGCCGCCGAACAGCTGGAGCACGTGGCTCGGCATGCGGAGCACGACCAGCGCGTCCTGCATCTGGTGCAACGGCGCCAGAACCCGGCGGCGCAGGCTCGGAACGCAGGCGACCACGATCACGGCGAGGACGATCGCGCCTACTGCCACCAAGGCGATCGTGGCCAGCCCACTCAGGTCGTCGGTGCCGACGGACAGGTCGAGCTCGATGTCGGACGCGAAGAAGATGACGACGAAGATCGTGATCTGGATCAGCGTCTGCGAGAGCGTGTCGATGAACCCCGCCGACAGCGCCGTGGCCACGGGTACTCCGTTGCGCTGGAAGTAGCGCGTCGTCAACGCCACCCGACCGGCCGAGCTGGGCACGGTCAGATTGATGTAGCACGTCGCGAACTGCAGGGCGACCGTCGGGCCCAGCGGCAGCGGATCGCGGGACGACCCCATCGTGCTGAACGCCGCTGCCACGCGCGGGAGCTGACCGATGAACAGTGCGAAGAAGAGCCACCACCAGTTGGCGTTCTGCAATGCCTTGCCGAACTCGACGAAGTCGATCCCGCCGAGCATGCCGATGATCGCGTAGGCGGCGATCGTGAGCAGCGCCATGTTGAACACGGAGCCCCACGTGACCCGGCGCAGCTTGACGAGCTCGACCCTCTCGGCGCCGAGGGTGTCGGCCAGCCGTTTGCGGACGTCGTCGAAGTCGATGCCACGTCGGTTGAGCGACGACCGCACGATCGGCGGCAACGCCGCCTCCTGGAGGTACGGGATCACGTCGACGAGGTCGGGATCGCCGAGCGCGCGGCGCGCAGACGCGACGGCCGCCTCTTCGCCTTTGGCGAGTGTGGCGAGCGCGAACAGCTGAGCCCGGTCCTTGGCGAGGTCGAGATCGCGGGCTTGCACCGACAGCGAGGAGAGGTCGCCGAAACCGGCGGTCCCGTCGTCCTCGTGGCGGACGATGCGATCGACGTCGATCCGGCGGTGGGCAATGCCTTGCGCGTGCAGGAGCGCCAACTGGTCCCAGAGCGAGTCGAGCTCTCGCGGTGACAAGGAGGGTTCGATCAGTTCGAGCGGCGTGCCTGCGGGTCGCACGACGATCAGCGCGTCGCCCTTCGGGGCGCGTCCGGCGGTGACGACCTCCGACACGCGTACTCCGGCGCGCGAAGCGAGGAACGTCATGAAGCCCTCGTGCTCGACGAGCTCCGAACGGCCGAGCCGCGTCGCATGGCGCGTGTCGCGGTACCAGAGGTGTGACCACGCGCCGGCCAGCAGCTCGCCGTCCCAGGCGTCGCGGCCGTAGACCTTGATATCCAGCTTGCCGGCACGGTCGTGGCCCTCGAGCAGAGCGACGCCGTCGCGACGCAGTCGCACCGGCGACACATCGTCGACGATGACGCCCAGCTGAGCAAGCCCGGCGGCGACTCTGCCGGGTGTGGGGAATCCGCCGGGCGAGCCCGCCACGAGGTGACAGACGCTGCCGGCGAGCGTCCCGACCGCCAGCGCGGTGACGGCACCGGAGCCGAGCGACACGCCGAGGAACACCGCAGCCACGAGTTGCCCGACCAAGAGCAGTCGGCCAAGGCGGCGCAGTGGGAGCGTGATGTAGGGCGCCATGGTGGCCGTGACCGCGGCGGTCACGGCGACGGCTGCCGGCGGGAACGTCGGCGGACCGTCGGTGCTGAACATCTCCGTGAACACCCGGCTGGCGTCGTCCGTCACGATCAGGGCGACGACGAAGCACGTCGCCAGCGACAGGCCGCTGGCGGCGAGAACCTCAAGCGCCAAGCCGGGCCGTTTGCCGAAGAATGCGAAGCAGAGGAGCGTGAGCGCCCACGCCAACGCCAGCCAGAAGAACATCAGCCAGACGACCCGCAGCGACGGTGGGAACTCCAGGAGCACGCTCGACGACGCCTCGTCGAGGTCGGCGCCGATGTCCGAGAGCACGGCGAACACGACCAGGAACGCGAGTGACACCATCGCCCTGATCCAGTCGATCGGGCGGCGCGCCCTCGGGTCGTTCGGACCGGAGGCGAACAGCTCCAGGCGTCCGAGCGCGATGGGGCGCTCGATGTGCACCGCGGTCACCGTGCGATCCTCGCCCATGGCGCCGCGATTGTCGCGGATCCGTCGACGTTGCAAGACGGGGGTGGCTGCGCAAACCCGCGCCGTGTACGATTGTCGACAAGTCGTATCGGATTTATCGGAATCCTCGGGATTCGGAGGCGGTTGCACGGCTCATGACGCAAGTGGATCACTCCGGGGCGATCGCAGGTATCAGCGCCGTCCACGCCCACGTGCTCGAACTGATCGGCAACACGCCGATCGTGGACGTCTCCAACCTCTCGCCCAACCCCAACGTGCGCATCCTCGCCAAGCTCGAGATGCAGAACCCGTTCGGGTCGGTGAAGGACCGCATCGCCAAGGCGATGATCGAGGCTGCCGAGAAGGATGGTCGGCTGTTGCCAGGCCAGACGATCCTCGAGCCGTCGTCAGGCAACACCGGCATCGCTCTCGCCGCCATCGCCCGGCTCAAGGGATACCCGATCAAGATCCTGCTACCAGAGAGCGTCTCGATCGAGCGTCGCCAGATGCTCCAGATCATGGGCGCCGAGGTGATCATGACGCCCGGCGAAGAAGGCTCGAATGGTGCCGTTCGGCGCGCGCAGCAGCTCGCCGCGGAGCACCCGGAATGGTGCTTCATCTACCAGTACGGCAACGACGCCAATCCGCGCGCTCACTACGAGGGAACCGGTCCCGAGATCTGGCGCGACGTCCCGGAGATCACGCACTTCGTCGCCGGGCTGGGGACCTCGGGCACCCTGATGGGCACGGGGCGCTTCCTCAAGGACCAGAATCCCGACATCCAGATCATCGCCGTCGAGCCGCCGCTCGGCGAGCGGGTGGAGGGCCTGCGCAACATGGACGAGGGCTACATCCCGCCCGTCTTCGAGAACTGGCACGGGTTCGAACTGCTCGACCGCAAGCGCGTCGTGCGGCCGCGCGAGTCGCTGGAGTGGACGCGACGCCTGGTCGACGAGTGCGGGATCTTCGCCGGCATCTCGTCGGGTGCGGCGCTGGCCGGAGCCGCCAAGGTCGCCGAGTCGATCGACAGCGGCACGATCGTCTTCATCGTCTGCGACGGCGGATGGAAGTACCTCTCCACCGGCGCCTACACGGCAGACCTCGACGAAGCCGAAGCCAACGCCGAGAAGATCATCTACTTCTGATTCTCTCTTCATGAAGGTTAGAGACGGCGCGGGACCGGACCCGCGCGTTCGGGGTGACGCAGGCTCAGACGGGCGTCGACGACCCAGCAGTCGCCGGCGACCACCACTGGGTTGAGGTCGAGCTCGGCGATCTCGTGGTTGTCGACCGCGAGCTGGGTCACCCGCGCGACCAGGCCGGCCAGACGCAAGATCTCTGTCTCGTCGAGGGCACTGCCCGCCCGCGTCTGGCGGATCATCGTCGCTGCGCTCGACGGTGACACCGGTGCCAGCCGGCTCACCTCGTCGCCGATCGTGTCGGCCTGAACGCCACCGAGTCCGACGCCGATCACCGGTCCGACGCGCTCGTCGTCACGCACCCGCACGCGCACGTCGAGGCCAGGCGGAACCATCCGCTGCACGACAACCCGGACCGCATCGTCACCGAGGTGTTCGCGCATGGCGGTCACTGCGGCCATGACCTCCGCCGCATCGACGAGGTCGAGGGCGATGCCGGCGGCGACGGTGCGGCCGACGCGGCGATGCTGCGCCTTGATCGCCACCGGGTAGCCGATCGTCTCGGCAGCTTCCACCGCCGCCGATGCATCGACGAGTCGGCCCTCCGCCATTGTCACCCCGTAACACGCGAGCAGGGCTGCGACCACTTCGGGCGGTGCCGCGTCGTCGCCGACGTGCTCAGCGATGAGCGCTGCGGCGCCGGCTACGTCTAACGCGTCGCGCACGGACTCCAGTTCCGCCAGCTCCCGCTCCTCGGCGCGCCGCCACTCGGAGTAGTAGGCGATCCGACCCAGGACCGCCGCCGGCTGTTCGGGAAACCGGAATGACGGGATCGGCGACCGGGGACTGAGCGGCCCGTTGCCGGCGCCGAGCATGATCGCCACCACCGGCTTGGGAGCGTCGCGGCAAGCTTGGTCGATCTCCTGCGTGGGCGCGCCGATCGCGTGCTGCAGGGGTGGTGCGTGGATCACCATCACGGCGTCGATCCGGGGGTCGGCGATGGCGTCTGCCAACGCCGTGCGATAGTCGGCCGGCGTGCTGCGCCACGTGAGCGGTTGGAGCGGCGTCACGGCCTCGAGCCCGGCACGCACCAGCGACGCTGTCGCGAGGACGGTTGGGCTCTTCGAGTTGCTGACGACTGCCACACGACGACCGTTCATCAGCGGCTGCGTCGACAACGTGCGCACGGTGTCGAGCAGGGCGGTGACCGTCGGCACCTCGATCACACCGGTATGCGCGTAGAGGGCGTCGGTGCCTTCGCCGGAGAGGGCGGTGCCTGTTCGCACCGTGACGATCGGGCGTCGCAACGACACGCGCCTGGCGATGCGAGCGAACTTGCCGGGGTTGCCGAGCGACTCGCTGTAGATGGCGATCACCGACGTCGCCTCGTCGTCCTCCCAGAACTGGAGCAGGTCATTGCCCGACACGTCGGACTTGTCACCGAGTGAAACGAACCACGACATCGGCAGTTGCAGGTGCGCTGCCATCTGCAACAGGCCGCTGCCGAGCGTGCCCGACTGCATCGAGATCGCCACGTTGCCGGCCGGCAGGTTGACGTCGACCAAGGCCGATTGGATGGCGACGTCCGGACGCGGCGAGGCGATGCCCATGCTCCCCGGGCCGATGATGCGCAGGCCGTTGCGGCGGGCGTTGGCGACGATCGCCGGCATGTCGACACCGGTGACGCCGTCGAGACTCGTGACCACGACCGCGCCCCACACGCGTTTATCGATGCACTGTGCGATGGTCTGCGCCAGCGCAGCGGCCGGAACGGCCACGATCGCCAGCCCCACGTCGTCGTCGATATCGGTGATCGCGGCGTAGGCGCGCACGCCGCCGATCTCGGCGTGGTTGGGGTTCACCGGATAGGTGCGCCGCCGCACGTCCGCTGCGAGCCGGCGCCACAGCGACCCGCCGATCGTCAGCTCGTCGTCGGACGCACCGATCACCGCGATCGACGTCGCCAGCAGCAGCCGCGCCATCGCGCGCGAGTCGGCGCGCTGCTCACGGCGCTCGACCGAGTCGAGGTAGGCGGCAGTGTCGGCGAGCGCGAAGTCGATGTCGACGACACCCGAGTCGAACCGGCGATGGACCGGCCAGCCGGCCTTGGCGAACACCGTCAACATGCCACGGTTGTCACCGAGCGTCTGGGCGGTGAAGCGCTCGATGCCGTTCGATCTGGCAACCGCCGCGAGATGCTCGAGCAAGAGCGTGGCGATGCCCTTGCCGTGATGGTCGTCGTCGACCATGAACGCCACCTCTGCGTCGTCTCGATTCTTCCACCGCTCGTAGCTCGCCCATGCGACGAACTCGCCGTGCTCCTCGACGACGAACGCGGCGCGGTCGACGAAGTCGACATTGGTGAACCGCTCCAGGTCCGATGGCGTGAGCTCCGGCTTCGGCGAGAAGAACCGTAGATACCGGCTCTCGGGCGACTGGCGCAGATGAAAGCTGGCGAGCGCCTCGGCGTCTTCTGGCTTGATCGGCTTGATCAGCGCCGATGTGCCATCGCCGAGCACGACGGTCGAGGTCCACCGCTCGGCGACGTCCACCGCGCCATCGTTACACCGATCGTTGCACGCGGTGTGACGCTCGGTTCCGTAGCCTGTCGCCCGTGGACCGGCCGATCGGCATGTTCGACTCCGGGTTCGGCGGTTTGACCGTCGCCCGCGCGCTGATCGATCTCCTGCCCGGCGAGGACGTCACGTACATCGGCGACACAGGCCGATACCCGTACGGACCCAAGCCGGCCGCTGAGGTGCGCCGGTACGCCCGCGAGCTGGCGTGGTCGCTGGTCGACGACCTCGGCGTCAAGGCCGTCATCGTCGCCTGCAACACCGCCACCGCGGCCGGTCTGGACGAGATGCGGGCGGAACTGCCAGTGCCGGTGATCGACGTCATCGAGCCCGGCGCACGGGCGTTGGTGCAGACCACCACGACGGGTCGGGTGGGGGTGATCGGCACGGTCGGCACGATCGGCTCGGGCGCGTACGTAGCAGCGATCTCGCGCACGGGCGCCCCCGTCGCCCTGTACAGCGCCGCCTGCCCCGGGTTCGTGGAATTCGTCGAGCGCGGCCAGACGGTCGGCGACGAGGTGGCGGTCCTCGCTGAGCGGCTGTTGGCACCGATCCGGGAGGCAGAGGTCGACGCGCTGCTGCTGGGCTGCACGCACTACCCATTCCTCGCCCGCACGATCGGCGACGTGATGGGACCGAAGGTCACGCTCGTGAGCTCGGCCGACGAGACGGCGTTCGCGGCCCGGGCGACGCTCACCGAGCTCGGCCTGCTGCGCACCGCGCCGAGCGGCACGGTCGGAAGGCACCGGTTTCTGTCGAGCGGCGACATCGACTGGTTCCGCGAGCTCGGCGCCCGGCTGTTGGGGCCCGAGCTCGACCGCACCGAACGTTGGCCGATCCACAAAGAGGAGACCCGATGAACCGTGCCGATGGTCGCGCCGTCGACGAGCTGCGTCCGATCTCGTTCGAGCGTGACTACACCGAGATGGCGGCTGGGTCGTGTCTCGTCACCGTCGGACGTACGCGCGTGCTGTGCACGGCGTCGGTCGACGAGGACGTGCCGCGCTGGATGCGCGGCACGGGCAAGGGCTGGGTAACGGCGGAGTACTCGATGCTGCCCGGCTCGTCGCCCGAGCGCGTCGACCGCGAGGCGGCGCGTGGCAAACAGAGCGGTCGCACGATCGAGATCCAGCGCCTGATCGGCCGCAGTCTGCGCGCCGCCTGCGACATGACGGTGCTCGGCGAACGCCAGGTGATCGTCGACTGCGACGTGCTGCAGGCTGACGGCGGCACACGAACCGCGTCGATCTGCGGCGGGTATCTGGC
>DASQTR010000155.1:0-5623 GCA_035641795.1 Ilumatobacter sp. | reverse complement strand
CGCAGCGTCGACGAGCAGATCGAACTGGCGAAGCACGACCTCGACACCGCCACCGCCCTGCTGACGGCGCGTCACATCGCCGGCGACACGAAGCTGAGTGGTCAGGTCATCGAGCAGGGGCTGGCGAGCTGGAGCAAGCGGCGAAAGCAGTGGCTGGAGCTGCTCCAACAGCGGGTCCGCGAGCGCCAGGCGACGGCCGGCGAGGTGGCGTACATCCTCGAGCCGAACGTCAAGGACGGCCACGGCGGGATCCGCGACGTGCAGTCGCTGTGGTGGGCGGAATGCGGCGGGCTGGCGCTGTCGGCGGAGGACGACGCCGCCCTCAACGAGTGCTACGACATCCTGCTCGACGCGCGCGTGGCGCTGCACCGTGCCACGGGGCGGCCGGGGGACACGTTGCGCCTCGAAGATCAGGACGCGGCCGCCCGCGCCGCCGGCGCGGACAGCGCCGACGCGTTGATGGCAGCGATCGCCGGCGCCGCCCGCACCGTGGCGTGGATCGCAGACGAGGCATGGGGCCGGGTGGCGCGCGCCACAGGCGGTACTCCTCGCGAGGTAGCGCCGGGGGTTGCGCTGCTCGACGGCGAGATCGAGCTCGCGGACGACGCCGACCCGGCGGTCGATCCGACGTACCTGCTGCGCATCGCCACCGCCGCCGCGCGCAACGGTGCCCGCATCGGGCGCCGCAGCCTCGACCGCCTCGCCTCGACGGTGCCGCAGTGGCCGGAGCGCTGGCCGGCGGGAGCGGTCGACGAGCTCGTCGCGCTGCTGCTCGAGGGACACGCCGCGATTCCGGTGATGGAGGCGCTCGACCAGCGCGGGCTGATCACGCGCATGCTGCCCGAGTGGGAGCCGGTGAGGTCACGCCCACAACGCAACGCGTACCACCGCTTCACGGTCGACCGCCACCTGTGGGAGGCGGCGGCCAACGCCGCCGAACTGGTCGACATGGTGACGCGTCCGGATCTGCTCGTGCTCGGTGCGCTGCTGCACGACATCGGCAAGGGATACCCCGGCGACCACACCGACGCCGGTATCGAGTTGGTGCGCGCGCTGGCCCCGCGGCTCGGCGTCGCGCCGCGTGACGCCGAGGTGCTCGAGGCGATGGTGCGCCACCACCTGCTGCTGCCAGACGTGGCGGTGCGCCGCGATCTCGCCGACCGGGCCACGATCGAGTTCGTCGCCGACGCCGTGGGTGATCAGGAGGTGCTCGATCTTCTGCACGCTCTCACCATCGCCGACTCGAAGGCGACCGGCCCGTCGGCGTGGGGAGCTTGGAAAGAAGAGCTGGTCGCAGACCTCGTTGCGCGCGTGACGCACGTGTTCGGCGGCGGGGCGGTCGAGGAGGCGACGTGGACGTTGTTCCCCGACTCCGAGACGCTGGCGCTGATGGCCACCGGTGAGCACCACGTGCGCACGACGGAGGACCGCATCGTCGTGGTGTACGGCGACGAGCCCGGCGCCTTCAGCCGCATCGCCGGCGTGTTGTCGCTGCACGGGCTCGACGTGATCACGGCGCGGGCGCACTCCGACGAACCGCAGCCGGGCATGGTGGCGATGGGCGCTTCGGAGTACCGGGTGCACGTGCCGCGCACCGGCATCGACTGGGCCCCGATCCGCGGCGACCTCGCCCGCGCCGTGCGCGGCGAGCTGGCGATCGAGGCGCGCCTGCACGAGCGTGCCCGCACCTATCGCCGGCGGCGCCCGATGCAGGCCGCCCAGCCCGGGCCGCCACGCGTGATCTTCCACGACGAGGCGTCGACCGACTCGACGGTGATCGAGGTCCGGTGCACCACGAAGATCGGGATCCTGCACCGGATCACCAAGGCGCTGGCCGAGGTCGGGCTCGACATCCGCCATGCGACGGTGCAGACGATCGGGCTCGAGGTCGTCGACACGTTCTACGTGCGCAACTGGTCGGGTGACCGCATCGACGACGCCCACCACCGGGCGGAGATCGAGCGTGCCGTCCTCCACGCCGTCAGCTGACACCGAGCATCGCGCAAGCGGTTCAACCCTCGAACGCCCGGTGTCGGGCACCGCAAGCGGTGCCAGACACCAGCTCGGTAGTTTGAGCACGTGACCGAGCCCTCGCACGTGCCCGACGCGCGCGATCTGGCGCGCTGGAGCGCGGCGCTGGCAGGGATCGCCCGCACCGGGCTGGGGTTCACGCAGAACCTGTACGAACGCGAGCGCTTCGAGGAGGTGCTTCACATCGCCGCCGACATCAAGGCCGCGGCGCTGGCGCTGGACGACTTCGACGCCGAGGTCGAGGAGGCGGTGGCGACGATCCAGCGCGAGACAGACCACTTCGTGCAGGAGTGGCTGGCGAACGTCGGCGAGGGAGTGCCCGGCTACGTCACGCCGAAGGTCGCGGTGGGCGCCGTCGTCGGCAACGAAGCCGGACAGATCCTGCTGGTGCAGCGCGCCGACTCGGGCATCTGGCTCTATCCCACCGGCTGGGCAGACATCGGCTACTCGCCCTCGGAGATCGCGGTCAAGGAGGTCGCCGAGGAGACCGGCATCGATTGCGAGCCCGTACGGCTGCTGTCGGTGATGGACGGCCAGCGGCTCGGCTTCACCCGCTTCGGCATGTACATGCTGCTCTTCTACTGCCGATCGACAGGCGGCGAGCTGCGCCCGCACCCGCTTGAGACCGCCGCCGTCGGTTGGTTCGGCGAGGATGAGCTTCCGGAGGCGACCGCCGGCGCCCAGTGGTGGGGGCCGATGGCATTCGCCGCAATCAGGGGCGAGGAGACACCGACCCGGTTCGACTCGCCGCGCAACCCGGTCTGGCGCCGATGATCACGACCCGTCCGGCAACGCCGGCGGACGTCGCTGCGATCACCGGGCTCGTGCAACGGGCGTACGCGATGTACCTGCCGCGCATGGAGCGCGAACCGCAACCGGTGCGAGACGACTATGCCTCACTCGTCGCCGACGAGCGCGTGGCGGTGGCGGTCGACGAGGACAGCGGCGCCGTGGTGGGGGCGATCGTGCGCTGGATCGTGGACGGCGAGCTGTACGTCGACAACGTGGCCGTCGAGCCGTCGGCACACGGACGTGGCATCGGCAATCTCCTGCTCGAGCTCGCCGCCGCCGACGGGCGTCGAAGCGGTTGCGGTCGCATGTGGCTGTACACCAACGCCGTCATGACCGAGAACGTCAACTTCTACCAGCGACGCGGTTTCGTGGAGTACGACCGGCGCGTCGACCAGGGCTACGACCGGATCTTCTTCCAACGCACGCTCTAAGCCGACATGAAGGTTTGCGCGAGTGCGGTCTTCAGTCGTTCGGCGCCTTCGACGAGCGACGTCTCGTCGAGCATGCTGAACGACAGTCGCACGTAGCTCGCGTCGGGCTCGTCTTCGAAGAAGGTGCGCCCGTCGGAGACGAGCACACCGTTGGCTCGTGCCGCCGCCACTGCCGCGCCCGAGGCGACGCCGTCGTCCAGCCGCAACCAGACGAAGAACCCGCCCTGTGGTTCCTCGAACGTGAACGGTCCGCCGCGCAAGGCATCGGACAACGCGTTGCGCCGAGCCGCATAACGCGAGTGACCCTGACGCAACAGATCGTCGAAGCGCCCGCTGCGGAGAATCTCGCCGGCGACCATTGCCGCGAAGTGGTTGCTGCCCCCGCCCGAGTCGAGCAGACCGCAGCCCGCGATCTGGTCGACGACGTCGCGTGACGCCACGAGGTAGCCGACCCGCAGGCCGGGCGAGATCGATTTGGAGAACGAGCCGAGCCGCAGCACCGAAGGATCGATGGCGTGCAACGAGGGCGGGGCCGACGGGACGGTGTCGCGATAGACGTCGTCGTCGATCACCGTCACGCCGTGCGACGCCGCCACCTGGAGCAGTTGCTCGGCGCGGACGCGGTCGAGGCACCGACCGGTCGGGTTGGCGAACGTCGTCACCAGATAGAGCAGGCAGTTACGCCCGGCGGCGCGGTGCTCCCGGGCGCGGCGCGCGAGATCGTCCGGGTCGGGCCCGTCGCCGTCGCCGGCGATACCGACGACGCGCAGGCCGTGATCGCGGAAGATCCGCAATGCGAGGAAGTACGTCGGCTGCTCGACGAACACCACGTCACCAGGAACGGCGCGCAACGACAGGATCAGATCGAGTCCGCCGGAACTGCCAGCCGTGACCAGCACCTGGCCGGCGTCGAGCGGGTGGTCGACGGCACTGTCGTGCTCGGCGATCGCTTCGCGCACGGCCATCGCGCCGGCGGGAGCGCCGTAGGTGAGCACCTTCCAACCGTCGGCCGCCAGCACGGTCGTGGTCGCCTCGGCCACGACGCCGCTGGCCAGCACGGATGGATCGGGGTGACCCCACGTCAGGTCGATCACCCCGGCGGTGTGGCTGTACTGCACGTCGGCACCGTGTTCGCGAGCTCGATCGGCCTCGGCGGCGAGCAGATCCGCGCCCGTGCTTCCCGAAATGTTCATCGAGCACCCTGTCACAACGTCCTCACAGCACCAACTAGTGTGCCCCACAGCCGGCTACCGGGGGGCTGCCGGTGTGGAGCGACCGTCGACGCATGCGTGCGCTCCAATTCCGATTCAACGCAAAGAGGGGGAGCCAGTTCACATGGCCGAAGAGAAGAAGTTGATCTGGGTGCCGACGCCGGCGCTCACGCGACGCAAGTTCCTGATCGCCGGCTCGGCGGCGGCGTTCCTCGCCGCCTGCGGCGGTGACGACGACGACGACGAGGCGACATCGACCACCGCGCCGCCCGGCACGGCGGCACCCGCGACCACCGGCGCACCTGGCACGACGACCGGCGCCACCACCGCGCCTGGCGGCACCGCGCCCATGGGCATCAGGGGCGGCATCCTGCGCGTCGGCACCCTCGGCGGTGCCAACGACCTGCTCGACGGGCAGCACATCATCGGCAAGTCCGACATCGCCCGCCAGGCAACGGGCTGGGAGCCGCTGCTCAACTACGACCCCGACTACAACGTCGTCAACACCGACGCGTTGGCAGAAGAGCTCGAGACGATCGCCGCCGACCACTACGTCGTGCGCCTCAGGGAAGGTCTCATGTTCTGGGACGGGTCGCCGGTGCGCGCCGAGGACGTGATCTACTCGTTCACCCGCATGCTCGACCCGGAACAGGCGGTCTTCGGCGGCTCGGCGCTGCGCCCGATCCTCGACGCCACGGGGCTCACCAAGGTCGACGACCGCACGGTCGACATCCAGCTCAAGCAGCTCGTCGCCAACTTCAACGAGGCACTGTGCGCCTACACGACGACGATCGTGCCAGAGGGTTACACGCGCTTCGAGGGCGACCCGTCGACGCAAAATGGCACCGGACCGTTCAAGCTGCAGGAGTTCGAGGTCGGCGTCCAGTCGATCCACACCCGCAACGAGAACTACTGGCAACCCGACAAGCCGTACTTCGACGAGGTCCACATCATCGACTTCGCCGACAACGACGCCATGATCAACGCCCTGCTGGCGGATCAGATCGACTGCGCCCAGGACATCCCGTCGACGGCGGTCGACACCCTCGGCAACCAGGGTTTCAGCGTGCTCAACGCCGAGGGCGGCGGCTGGCTGACGATCATCATGGCGGTCGACCAAGAGCCGTTCACCGACGTGCGCGCGCGTCAGGCGATGCG
>DASQTR010000154.1:0-3668 GCA_035641795.1 Ilumatobacter sp. | reverse complement strand
ACCGCGAACGGATGGTGTCGGACGATCGGGCGTGCAGGAATTTCTCCTTGACCACCGGATGAGTCTCGGCCTCCTCGGTGGTGAGCCACACCGATCCACACCACACGCCCTGCGCGCCGAGCGCGATCGCTGCCGCAATCTGGCGGCCGCTGCCGATTCCACCGGCACCGACCACCGGGATGTCGCCGACGGCGTCCACGATCTCCGGGATCAGCACCATTGTGCCGATCTCCCCGGTGTGCCCGCCGGCCTCGCTGCCCTGGGCGATGATCACGTCGACCCCGGCGTTGACGTGGCGTTCGGCATGTTGGGCGGCGCCAGCCAATGCGCCGACGATGCGGCCTTCCGATTTGACTCGCTCGATCATGTGCGCCGGAGGTGGGCCGAGAGCATTGACGAGCACGACCGGTTTGTGCGCCAGGGCGATCTCGAGCTGCGGATCGGCGCGGCTTGCCGAGAACGGCGCCGCCTCGCTGCCGCCGACCAGCCCCCCGCGCCCGGCGTCGGCCGGCAGTTCGGGCACGCCGTAGCGATCGAGGATGTCGTCGACGAACTGGCGATGGCCGGCCGGGATCATCTGCTGCAGCGCTGCCATCGTCAGCCCGCCCTCGTCGGAGCCGGCGTACTTGGCGGGCACGATCAGGTCGACGCCGTACGCGCGTTCGCCGATCTCCGCCTCGATCCAGTCGAGGTCGATCTCGAGCTGGCGATCGCTGTGGCCGGCGGCGCCGAGCACCCCCATGCCGCCTGCCTTGGAAACCGCGACCACGACGTCGCGGCAGTGGGTGAAGGCGAGGATCGGCACGTCGATGCCGAACATGTCGGTGATCGCCGTCTTCATGCTCGACTCGTCCTCGCCGCCGGGCCGGTGGTCGCGGGACCGGCGAATGCCTGCGCACACTCCATCCATTCGCGCGCCAGCGGACCCGTCGTCACGAGTCGCGTGGCGTCGAGGTGGCGGCGTTGCGTCACGACGAGGCAGAAGTCCTCGGCCGGGCCTGTGATCGAGTCGGGGACCGCAGCGTCGCCCCAGGACCACACGTCGCCGAACGGCGCCGCCAGCTCCACGCGGACGTCGCCGTCGGGCACCTCGCGGCCACGGTTGCGATAGCTCCACCCGCGGGTGATCACGCCGAGCTGGGCGACATGACGCAAGCGATCGGTGGCCGGCCGCACCGCACCCACCGCGTCGACGACGTCCTGACCGTGCGCCCACGCCTCCATCAACCGCGCCGTGAGGAACGAGCGCTTGCTCATCGACGGCCCGTACCACTCGATGCGTGAGTCGGGTGCCACCGACTCGGCGGCGGCGGCGAGCGCCACACGGCCGCCGCGCCACGCTGCGAGCAGTTCGTCGGGCGTCATCGCCCTGAACGCGCCGAGCGTCATGTCCTCGGCGGCGCGGGCGTCGCCGAAGCTCGCCAGCAGCTCACGCCGATGTGCCTGGAAGGCGTCGGGGTCGGTCATCGCCAGCGTCGCGGAGGCGTCGAAGTAGGCGAGATGGCCGATCTGGTCGGCAACGGTCCAGCCCGGGCTCGGTGTGGGCGACTGCCACTGCTCGTGCGACAGCCCGCTGACGATCGCATCGAGCGCGTCCTGCTCGGCGATCAGATCGACGGAGACGTCCATCGAGCGGACGGTACCAGCCGGTTGGGTACGGTGCGCCTGTGACCGAAGAGACGATCGGACGCCCCCGCCCGTTGATCGCCGCGCTGCCGGCATACCGCCCCGGTAAGGGCGCCGAGCAGGCCCGGCAGGAACACGGCATCACGCACGCGATCAAGCTCGCCTCGAACGAGAACCCCGACGAACCGCTCGACGCGATCGTCGCTGCGGTGGCCGCTGCCGCGCACGGGATCAACCGCTACCCCGACCACCGCGCGACAGCGGTGCGCCAGGCGATCGGCACGTGGCTGGGCGTCGGCGCCGATCAGGTGTCGATCGGAACCGGCTCCTCTGGTCTGCTCCAACAGTTCGTGTGGGCGTACGTCGACCCCGATGACGAGGTGCTGTACCCGTGGCGGTCGTTCGAGGCCTATCCGATCTTTACCAACCTGGCCGCCGGCCGATCGGTGACGGTGCCACTCGGCGACGATCTGAGCTACGACGCCGACGCTCTCGTCGCCGCCGTGACCTCACGCACGAAGCTCTTGTTCCTCGCCACGCCCAACAATCCGACGGGCATCGCCACGTCGACCCGTGACCTGGCGGCGATCGTCGAGCGCGTCCCGCGCGATGTCGTCGTCGTGATCGACGAGGCGTACCGCGAGTTCGTCGATCCGGCGTTCGGCGATCCCGTTCAAGAGCTGGTGCCGCGGTTCGCGAACGTCGTCGTCACGCGCACGTTCTCGAAGGCGCACGGGCTCGCCGGTCTCCGGCTGGGGTACGCGATCGGCGACCCGCGCGTGATCGCGACCGTGCACAAGACGCTGCTGCCGTTTGCCGTCAACTCGTTGGCGCAAGTGGCTGCACTTGCGGCGATCGAGCACGAGGACGCGATCGCGGCCCGCGTGAAGGGCATCCTCGCGCAGCGTGCACGCGTGGAGGGCGAGCTGGCTCGCGCCGGGTGGAAGCTGCCAGACCACCAGGGCAACTTCGTGTGGCTGCGCACCGGCGACGCGACCGACGCCGTCGGACACGCGCTCGAACGGCGCGGCGTCGTGGTGCGCCCGTTCTCCGGCGACGGCGTGCGGGTCACGATCGGCACGCCGGCCGAGAACGACCGCTTCCTCACCGCCCTCGCCGAAGTCGTCGCCGAGGGAACCGTGCGGGCGTGAGGAACCCGCTCTTCCCCGGCGACCCGCGGTCGGTGGGGGACGATCCCGACTACCGCTTCACGCTCGCCAACGAGCGCACGTTCCTGGCGTGGATCCGCACGGCGCTTGCGCTCGCTGCCGGTGGCCTGGCTCTAGTCGCAGTGCTCGACGACTTTCCCGGTGAAGAGGCGTTGGGCGTGACGCTGCTCCTCATCGGTTTCCTCACCGCGGCCGCTTCGTACCGCAGATGGGCGCTCAACGAGCGGGCGATGCGGCTCGACGAGGCGTTGCCGCATTCACGCCTGCCGCTGCTGATGGCGATCGCCGTCTCGATCATCGCTTTGATCGCGACCGTCATGCTCGTGGTGGATGCTGCGTGAGCCCGGAAGACGACGGGCTCCAAGACGAGCGCACGACGCTGGCGTGGGAGCGAACCGCGATCGCGACGATGGCCACCGGAGTGCTGATCGCGCGCTACGCGAGCCTGTCGCTCCACTGGGTCTTCGGCGTCGCCGGGCTCGTGGCGGTGACGCTCGGGAGCGGGATCCTGGTGTGGGCCGGGCAGCGCTACGACGAGATGCAGGCGCACATCGACAGAGGGGCGAACCCGGTGCATCCGACGGCGACACGTGTGGTCGGCGTGCTGGGTGTGGCGTTGACGTTCGTGGCGACGATCCTGGCGATCGCGATTGCGGTCCGGGACTAGTGGCGCGGGCTATCCGAAACGCACTGCAACTTCGGCCAGGATCGAGCCCTCTTCGGGCGAGACGTCGGCGTCGACGCCGGCCACCTCGCGTGCAGCCGAGAACAACGCCCGGCGCAGCACCCTGCTGCTGATCCGCTGGTCGATGTCGTCGATCAGCTCGAGCACCTCGTCTTTGGTGATCGCGTCCTGGGCCTTGACGATCGCCG
>DASQTR010000153.1:0-2574 GCA_035641795.1 Ilumatobacter sp. | reverse complement strand
ACGCCGACGCCTCCGACAGCGTCATCTGACGGCCGGCGGACTGCATCTCGATCTGCCGGAAGATCAGGTTCTGGAGGTTCACACGCGCGACCTCCATCCGCGCCAGCTTGAGCTGGATCAGCTGGTACTCGGCGATCGGCTTCCCGAACTGCACCCGCTCCTTGGCGTAGTCGAGACACAGCTCGAGGCAGCGCTCGACGATCCCGAGCGCCATGGCGGCAACTGCGGTGCGTTCCATCGTGAACGTCGCCTTCGCCGCGTCGCGACCGCCACCCGCCGAGACGTCCTCCGTCTCGCCGAGCAGCCGGTCGCGGCCGACTCTCACGTCGGTGAGGAACAGCTGGCCCGTGGGCGAGGAGTGCAGGCCCATCTTGCGCAACGGCTTGCTCTGCTCGAACCCGGCCATGCCCTTGTCGAGCACGAAGTGCAGGACCTTCCGGTCCTCGCGCTCATTTCCTTCGTCGAGCTTGCAGATGAACACCGTGGTGTCGGCGAACGGCCCGTTGGTGATGAACGTCTTCGACCCGTTGAGGACGTACTCGTCGCCGTCACGGCGGGCCGTCGACTGCATGCCGCCGAACGCGTCGGAACCGGAGTTCGGCTCGGTGATCGCCCATGCGCCGATCTTGTCGAGCGTGAGGAGGTCGAGGGCCCACCGCTCCTTCTGCTCGATGGTGCCCTTGCTCATCACGGCGGCGGCGGTGAGTCCGACGCTCACGCCCATCGCCGTCACCATGCCCGGTGAGCACCGGCACAGCTCGATGATCGGGATCATGAACATGGCGCCACCGCCACCCGACGAGCGCTCTTCGTCGTCAGCGCCACTCCTGGCGGCTTCCGCACCATCACTCTGGGCCGCGTCCGCGGCGGTGCGCTCGCGCTCGATGCGCTTCTTGAACTGGTCGCGGGCCATCGCGTCCAAGCCGAAGGTCTGGAACATCTTGCGGAGCACGTCGTAGGGCGCGGCGTCGCCGAACTCGAGCTCCTCGCGGCGCGGGCGGATCTCGTTGTCGACGAACTGACGCACCGCGTCACGCACCATCGCGTGCTCTTCACTCCACTCGAACATCGATCCCCCTCAGCTCCGCCCCGACGACGCGACGAGCGTGTCCAGCTTGGCGTACGGCGCCAGCAGCAGCGCTGCCGCCGCGCCGATCAACAGCACCAGCGTGACACTCGTGTAGTTGGCGACGAAACCGCCGACCAGCACTCCGACGGGCACGATCCCCCCGAATCCCATGATCCACAACGCCATGATGCGCCCCCGGATCCCGTCGTCGACGTTTTCCTGGAGCACGGTCGCGAGCGATGTGATGACGAGGAAGTAGAAGACACCGAGAACGAACGCGAGCGGGTACGCCGGACCGTCGGTTCGCAGCAGCGCGAACACGGTGAGAAGGCCGGCGAAGACGACCAGGCCGACCCGCGGTATGGGTGCCTTCGACCGCCCGGCGAGCAGCGTCCCGACGCTGATGGCACCGGTTGCCGCACCCAGCCCGAAGGACGCATACAGAAGGCCGTACTCGACGCTGCGCGGGCGGATCCCGAAGTTGTCCGCCGCGACCGCCGGCATGAGACCGACGAAGGCGAGCGAGAAGAACGAGAACAGCACCAGCGTGGTGAGGATGCGGCGGATGAGCGGGTCGCGCGCCGCGAGGCGGAAGCCGGACAGGAGACGCGCGAGACCCGTCTCCTTCACCTCACCGGGGGCGTAGGCGTGGTACCGGGCGAAGATGACGCCGGCCACAGCAAAGAGATAGGTCGCGGCGTTGATGACGAAGACGGGCGCGGCGCTGGTCTGTGAATAGATCACGGCGCCGATGGCAGGGCCGATGACGCGCGAGAGGTTCATCTGCACCGACTGGAGCGACACCGCGCCGGGCAGGTCGGCACGAGGCACGAGCGTCGGCAGGATCGCCGCGATGCCGGGCGCGCTCAGCGAGTTGCCGATCCCGATCGCGAAGACGCACACGACGATTGCGACGCGCGACGGGTTGCTCGTGGCTGCCAATCCTGCGAGCACGAATGACAAAACGAGCTGTTCGAGCTGCGTGATGATCAGCAGCTTGCGGCGGTCGACGACGTCGGCCAGCACACCGCCGACTGTCGACATGAACAGCAACGGGCCGAGCTGGGCGAAGAACAGGACACCGACGAACACCGCCGACCCCGTGAGCTCGTAGCCGAACGCGCCGAGGAGCACGTTCTGCATCCACGTGCCGATGTTCGAGGCGAAGGTCCCGCCCCAGAAGACGCGGAAGTCGCGGTTCCGCAGCGCCGCCTGCGCCGTCCCCCGCCGGAACCCGAGGTCGCCTTCGATGATCGCTTCGGTGGCTTCTTCGGCGTTCGGGTCGTGCGCATGAGGTCGACGAGACGGCATGGGCACTCAACCCTACGATCGATGGCACATGCCTTCGGCCAAGGCCCGTACCGTCCGCACGTTCCAGAAGTACGTGTTGAACCCGCCCGTCCGCGCCCTGTTCGCGCTCGGGCTCGTCCCGCCCACTCACGTGTTGCTGGAGACCACCGGCCGAAAATCTGGTCAGCCGCGGCAGAACCCCGTCGGCAACGGCC
>DASQTR010000152.1:0-2280 GCA_035641795.1 Ilumatobacter sp. | reverse complement strand
CAGCCCTTGCGGGTTTAGGTTGCGCCAATCTCGCAGCTGCCGCTGGGGAGGCGGGACCGGGCGTGATAGCCATTGGGGTCGCGCCCCGACGCTCCGCCGACGGCACCGAACGACTTCTTGTACATCCGCGGCGAACAGCTCGCGGGCGGTAGTTAGCCTCGGGCATTCGGTTGACTTCCGCCTGATCGACGAAGGGAGGGAGCGACAGCTCGGTCCGACATCGAGCGGCGTCCTAAGGATCAAGCGGCTGGGGCGGACACCTTCCCGTCGGCATGAGAGCCGCCGCTGCGTTGGCAATGGGTCGGCGGGCTTCCCGCGGTTCGCATCTACTTCGACCAGCGGTTCCGAGGCGGTCCGGCGGCCACGCGGCTCGAGTGGGGCAGGTCGGGTTCCCGCCATGTTCAATGTTGGGCTGCGCGAGCGGGTTACCGACGACCAGCCCAGGTTGCGTGTTTGTGCCCGGGACGAATGCCGCGGTGAAGACGCTCCCGCCCGAGAAGCGCGCACTGACCGAAGTTGTGGTCAGCTTGTGGCCCAGCATTGTACGAACGCCTATGCCCCCCGAGGAACATGCAGTGCCACTGGCAGAGGAGAACACGATCAAGCGGCCTTCACCCGACGTGTCCGTCGGCATGACGTCCGGTCGGTGTCCCTCAGCTAAAGCTCGAGAAGCCACGAGCGACGTGGAGACCGTCGTCTGGTGACCGATCTCGCGTGGATGGACGCTACCGACCTTGCGGCGATGGTCCGGCGTCGCCAGGTGACACCGCGCGAACTGGTGGAGAAGACGCTTGGACGGATCGACGCGGTCGACCCGGCCATCAATGCTGTCGTGACGCGCTTCGATGACCTCGCGCTGCAGGCCGCTGATCGCCTGGAGGATCGTGGCCAGCCGTTCCTCGGTGTTCCTTACCTGCTGAAGGAGTCGGCGTGGATGGCCAACGCTCGCGCGTCCTCTGCATCGACGCTCCTTCGTGATCGCATCGCCGACTCGGACAGCGAACTGGTCCGTCGATACCGCACGGCCGGCCTTGTCGTCGTTGGCAAGGCGAACATGTCGGAGTTCGGCATCCTCGGAACGACCGAGCCAGTGCTCTTCGGTCCCACCCGCAATCCGTGGGATCCGACACGGACGGCCGGCGGATCGAGCGGCGGATCGGCCGCGGCCGTCTCGGCCGGCCTCGTTTCGATCGCGCATGGCGGTGACTCGGGAGGATCGATCCGAATCCCAGCATCGTGCTGTGGGATCGTCGGGCTCAAGCCGTCGCGCGGTCGCAACCCCATGCCGCCTGGAGCAGACGTCGGCGGCCTCACCGCGCAACACGTCCTGACGAGGACTGTGCGTGACTCGGCTGCGCTCCTCGACGCTACGGCGGGCCCATACGGGGGTGGGCCGTGCGTTCCGCCTCCGCGTACGTCGTTCGCCGCGGCTGTCGAACGCGAATCGACTGGGTTGAGGATCGCGTTCGGCGTCGAGTCGCCGTTGGCCTTCCCGGTGCACGCGGACTGCGTGGCCGCGGTCCGGTACGCCGCGGCGCTGTGTGCCTCTCTCGGGCACGTCGTCGAGGAGGCTACCCCGTTGTTCGACGAGGAACGGCTCTTCGAGGCGTTCGACCTCATCTGGACCTCTGAGCTTGCATCATGGATCTCGGCCACCGCGAAGAACGGCGAGCTCGACCGGTCGCTTGTTGAGCCGCTCTCCTGGGCCATCGTCGAGGTTGGGCGTTCGCGCACAGCCGCCGACTACCAGCGCGGGCTCGCCGGAGCTCAGGTCGCAGCCGCCGCCGCGGCGGCGTTCCACGAGCGGTACGACGTGTGGCTCACGCCAACGCTCGGCGCGCCGCCGGTCGCGCTGGGATGGCTCTCGCAGCCACGCGACGACCCACTACGCGCTTACCGGAGGGACGCCGAGTTCTGCGCGTTCACACCGATCGCGAACATGACCGGTCAGCCGGCCGTCTCGCTGCCCCTCTTCTGGAACGGAGACGGTCTGCCGATCGGTGTGCAGTGCACGGCGGCGTTCGGTGCCGAAGAGGTGCTGTTCGACCTGGCAGGCCAGCTCGAGCGGGCGAGACCATGGGCGGCACGCAGGCCACTGATTAGCGCTGACTCGACCGACGATTGAGGCGGCGAGGCACGTCAGGAGCGGTCTGGCGACGGTCGTCACCGAGATCGCAGCGCGTCGCCATCCGCGCATAGGCCAGGGTGAGCCGCTTGCCCTCGTGGACCATGACCGGGTTCCCGTTGATCACGTACAGCCCGTAGGCGTCCTCGAGCGCG
>DASQTR010000151.1:0-8286 GCA_035641795.1 Ilumatobacter sp. | reverse complement strand
GAGAGGGGGAGGACCATGGCCGATACGGGCATGAGCACCACAGAGAGGAAACCCATGACCAGATACCGCAAGGCCGGAGCGCTGCTCTTCGCACTCGGCCTCGTCGCTGCGGCCTGCGGCGACGATGACGACGATGACGCTGCCCCGGCCGCGACCGACGCACCTGCGACCGACGCACCCGCCACCGACGCACCCGCCACCGACGCACCGGCCACCGACGCACCGGCGACAGGCGAGGACACCGCCACCGCCGACCCGACCGCCTTCGACCCGGCGGATCTGGGAGCGACGCTGACCGACGGCGAGTACGGCGAGAACTACGTGCCCGATCCGCAACTGCTGGTCACCGGAATGGGCGGCCCGGCCGGTCTACCGGAGGAGGAGCGGGCCCGCAACATCGTGCTCGCCACCGTCGCCCGGGCCGGGACGGCGGTCGACGAAGAGCTGGCGATGAAGTGCTGGAACGAGAACGGATGCGACACCGGAACCGGTGGCGAGCTGAAGGTCGGTCTCGCCGACGGCTTCGGCGGCAACATCGCCCGCCAGATCTTCAAGATGGAGTTCATCCTCCAAGCCCTGACCTACCCCGAGATCGGCGAGATCGGGTACACCGACGCCAACCTCGACACGCAGAAGGCGATCTCCGACGTCCGCAGCTTCGCCGCTCGCGACTTCGACATCATCATCAGCTATCCCGACGCCGGCGAGGCATTGGTGCCCGCGTATCGCGCGGCCATGGAGGAAGGTTCGAAGGTCGTCACGTGGTCCGGTACCGCGGTCGGCGAACCTGGTACCGACTACTTGACCTACAGCGGTCCCGACGTGTGCGCGATCGCGCGTGCATGGGGCACCCAGTTCGGCGAAGAGCTGCCCGACGGTGGCGACATCGCGATCCTGCTCGGGGCGCCGGGTAACACCCTCGACGGCTTGCAGGAAGACTGCATGATGGAGACGCTGCCCGACAACATCAACATCGTGGCGCGGCAGGGCGATGCCTGGAGCCGTGAGGCGTATCTCAAGGCGATGTCGGCGATCCTTGCCGAGCATCCCGATCTCGACGGTGTGCTAGGGAGCTACGGCGATGCGTTCGTCGGCGCGATCCGCGCCTACGAGGCGGCAGGGATCCCGATGGACGGCCTCGTCACGATGCATCAGTCCGACGACAACCCGTTCCTGTGCGCCTGGAAGGACGCTGGTGGCGTTACGAACTCGTGGACCTCGGTGGCGCTGCTCATGGAAGGCCGCACTGGCCTGACGGCGGCCATGATGTCGCTCCAGGGCTACGAAGTCCCCGAAGAGATCGTGTTCGGCGTCCAGCTCAAGCCGGTCACGATGGAGTCGTGCCGCACCGACATCCCGCCCGACGGCTCGCCGTCGAGCCTCGTGTCGCCCGAGTTGCAGACCCGCATGTTCCCAGCATGAGCCGTCAAGCGTGACCGCTAGGGGTGCCGGCGCGTTGTGCGCCGGCACCCACCCGAAATCAACCACCCGCCAGATCGAGGATCCGCCACAGATGACGTCGACAGCCGGAACCGGCACCGAGATCGCTGACGTGATCGACGCGCCGACCGGTAGTGCCGCGTCCGCTTCGGGCGGGGCGTCACCGGTCTTGGCGCTGACCGGCATCTCGAAGCGGTTCGGCCCTGTCCAGGCCAACGCCGACATCACTATCGAGTTCCTGGCGGGCGAGATCCACGCCCTGCTGGGCGAGAACGGGTCGGGCAAGTCCACGTTGCTGAGCGTGGCCAGCGGCAGCCTCGCGCCCGACAGCGGCACGGTCGAGATCGGCGGCGAGCGACTGCCGTCGGCGTCGCCGCGCGCCGCCATGCAACTCGGTCTGGGCATGGCATATCAGCACCTCACCGCGGTCGCCGGCCTGACGGTGGCGGAGACTCTCTACCTCGGCGCCCCCGACCGTGTCAGGCCCGCTTATCGCCACATGTACCAGTGGGCCACCGAGAAGCTCCACCAATACGAGCTCGACATCGTCGCCGCCGCTCGTATCGAGAGTCTCTCGGCCGCCCAAGTGCAGATGCTCGAGGTGGTGTCGGCGCTATTGCCGCAGCCGAAGGTGCTGCTGCTCGACGAGCCAACCACCGCACTCGGCCACGGCGACGTGCAGCGCCTGCATGCGCTGATCCGCGATCTCGCCGCCAACGCGATGGCCGTGGTGTACGTCAGCCACCGGCTTCCTGAGGTGCTCGACGTCGCCAACCGAATCACGGTGCTCCGCGACGGCGTCAGCCAAGGCACCTATGCCGCGGCCACGATGTCAGAACCAGAGGTCGTGGCAATGATGATCGGCCGCCCGCTCGAGACCGCTTTCCCGACAATTGCCGACGCGCCTCCGGGCGAGGTGCTGCTCCAGGCTTCGCAGCTGCGCGGGCGCCGATTCGGGCCGATCGATCTCGAGCTCAGGCGCGGCGAGATCGTCGGCATCGCCGGCGCCGAGGGCAACGGGCAGGTGCAGTTGTTGCGGGCGCTGGCGGGCGTCGAACCGTCGCACGGCGATGTCACCTGCGCCGGCAAGCGCGTCCACCTGAACACCCCTCCTGGCGCAATCCGCGCCGGGATCATCCTTCTCAGTGCGGACCGTAAGCGCGAGTCGATCTTCACCGCGCTGAGCGTGCGCGCCAACGCCACGCTGCAGGTGCTGCACAAATATGCGCGATTCGGCTTCGTCACCCGCAAGCGTGAGCGTGCCCCTGTCAACGACCTCGTCGGCCGGCTGCGGCTCAAGGCCGCCTCTATCGAGCAACCGACGCAGTATCTCTCGGGCGGAAACCAGCAGAAGGTGGCGTTGATGCGTCCCTTCCTCCGCGGCGACCTCAACGTCATCCTCGCCGACGAGCCGACGCAGGGCGTCGACGTCGGCGCCCGCCTCGACATCTACCACGCCCTCCGGAACAAGGCCGCCGAAGGTACGACCGTGCTCGTCAAGTCGAGCGACGCGATCGAGCTGGCGGGCATCTGCGACCGTGTCATCGTGATGTCGCGCGGTCGCATCGTCGACGAGATTCCGCGTGACGAGCTCGGGGAGCGCCGCATCATCGCCGCCATCATCGGGCAGGGCTCGGCACACGGAGGCGACCATGACGAATGAGACCGTGATGAATGGGACCGTGGCGAATGACACCGTGACGAGCGCTGGGCGCGTGCGCCCGAACTTCCAATACAGCCGCTGGCTGCCCATCGTGGCGATGATGCTGCTGATCACGCTGCTGGGCGCTTACACGAACAATGAGGACGCGTCGTTCTTGTCGTCGTTCAATCTCAACGGCGTGATGATCGCCACGCTCCCACTCGCGCTGGCGGCGATGGGACAGACCAGTGCGCTGATGGTCAAGGCGTTCGACGTCTCTGTCGGTGCCCTGATGACACTGTGCCTCGTGGTGGCGTCGTTCGTGCTCGGCCCGGACGAGTCGTGGCCGTCACTGTTGCTCGGCATGTTGTTCGTGATCGCCGTCGCGCTCGGCGTCGGTGCCGTGAACGTGATCCTGATTCGTTGGCTCAAGCTCTCGTCGATCATCGCCACACTCGCCACGTACAGCGCGCTGCAGGGCGTCTGCCTGTGGCTGCGGCCAATCGCCGAAGGCCCGATCAGCTTCGACTTCATCGACAAGCTGCTGTACAGCATCGGGTTCATGCCCGTCGCGCTGATCGTGCTCGCCGTGATCGCGGTCGCCGCCGACATCTGGCTGTACCGGTCGCCGGGCGGTCTGGCGGCACGGGCCATGGGACTCGATGAGGAAGCAGCCGCCCGCCGCGGCGTCCGCGTCGCTTACCTGTTCGTGCGTGCATTCTTCATCACGGCCTTCGCCGCCGCGCTGGGCGGCTTGTTCCTCGCCGCCCAGGTGCAGGTCGGCGACCCGAACGCCGGCTTCAGCTTCACGCTCACGAGCATCGCCGCCGCGGTGCTCGGCGGCGCCAGCCTGCTCGGCGGCCGCGGCTCGTTCGTCGGCGCCGTCGTCGGCGCCCTGTTCCTGAACGTGATCATCAACATCCTGCCGTACCTCGGCTGGAGCGCGTCGTACGGCCAGATCGCGGTCGGGTTGCTGACGCTGGTCGCGCTGTCCTTCTACCAGGCTCCCGAGCTGCTCCGGCGGGCGAAGACCTCGATCGCCAACTTCCGCTTGACGCGAGGTGGTTCCGGCGTGCTCGCCGACGAGCGCTGATGGAGCCCCTCGCGCGGCTGGTCGCTATCCAGGAGATCAGCGATCTGATCGGCCGCTACTGCATGTTGTTCGACGACGAGGACTGGACTGGCCTCGACGAGCTGTGGACCGACGACGCCGCGTTCGTCGTCGAGGATCAAGCGTTCGAGGGGCGCGCTGTGCTGATGGACTTCCTCAGCCATTGCCTGCCGCCCGGGTACCGCACCAAGCACATGATCTCGCGACCGGTCGTCGAGCTGGGCGAAGACGGCACCACCGCCGCTGCACGGACCGACGTCGTGTGGATCGCGGCCAACTTCGAGAACACGATCCTCGGTCGGTACGAAGACGAGCTCGTGCGCGACGGCGGCGGCTGGCGCTTCAAGCGTCGCGTCGAGCATCCCGTGCAGTACATACCCGGGCCGCCGCCCATGTCGGACACCGCCGACGGTGTCAGCGGGGCGACGATGCGATCCGGCGAGACGTCCACACCCTGACCATGAATCCCGCCGGTGAGCAGTTCGACGCCGTGATCATCGGCGCCGGGTTCTCGGGCCTCTACATGCTCCACCGGTTGCGTAACCTCGGCCTCCGCTGCCGGGTCTACGAAACCGGCGACGGGGTCGGCGGCACGTGGTACTGGAACCGCTACCCGGGCGCGCGCTGCGACTCCGAGAGTTACTTCTACTGCTACTCGTTCTCCGACGAGATCCTGCAGGAGTGGGCGTGGACCGAGCGCTTCCCGTCTCAGCAGGAGATCCGGCGCTACCTCGAGTTCGTGGCCGAACGGCTCGACCTCTGGCGCGACATCCAGCTCGGCACCCGCGTGTCGTCAGCGACGTACGACGACGAGGCGCGGCGCTGGTGCGTCGAGACGAGCACCGGCGACACGGTGAGCGCGCGTTACGTCGTCACCGCGATCGGGGCGATATCGGCGGCCAACGTGCCGTCGATTCGCGGGCTCGAGACGTTTGCGGGCCGGTGGTACCACACCGGGCAGTGGCCGCACGAGGGCGTCGACCTCAGCGGGCTCCGGGTGGGCGTGATCGGAACCGGCTCGACCGGCGTGCAGTTGATTCCGGTCGTCGCCGAGCAGGCGGCCGAGCTGACCGTGTTCCAACGCACCCCGAACTTCAGCATGCCCGCCCGCAACCGGCCGCTCGACCCAGCGGTGATGACCGAGATCAAAGCCAACTACTCCGACGTCTGGGATCGCGTGCGGCGGCACCCTGGGGGCATGCCGCTCGACCTGCCGACCCAGCGCTTCGACGAGGTCGACGAGCAGGAGGCGCGGCGGCGCTACGAATCAGCCTGGGCGCACGGCGGCGTGATGGTGCTGCAGCAGTTCAGCGACCTGATGACCGACGAGCGGTCGAACGAGTTCTGCGCCGACTTCTTCCGCCAGAAGATCCGCAGCATCGTGAACGATCCGGTCACGGCCGAGAAGCTCGTGCCGAAGGGCTACCCGATCGCCGCCAAGCGCCCGGTGCTCGACACCGACTACTTCGAGACGTTCAACAAGCCGCACGTCCGCCTCGTCGACATCAACGACACGCCGATCGATGCGATCACGCCGACCGGCGTTCGCGCCGGCGGCACCGTGCACGAGCTCGACGTGATCGTCTTCGCCACGGGGTTCGACGCGTTCACCGGGTCGTTCCTCCGAATCGACATCACTGGTCGCGGCGGCGTCCGTCTCGCCGACAAGTGGAAGGACGGCCCGACCGCCTACCTCGGCCTGGGCATTGCCGGATTCCCGAACCTGTTGACCGTCAACGGGCCGTGCAACCCGGCGGTCCTTACCAATGTCCCGGCGACCATCGAACACGACGTCGAGTGGATCGCCGACTGCATCGAGTACGCGGAGCAACGCGGCATCAAGGCCATCGAACCAACCGAGGAAGCCGAACGCGAGTGGGTGCGGTACACGGCGGAGCTCGTCGATGGGACGCTCTACATGAAGGCCAACTCGTGGTGGTTGGGGGCGAACATCCCCGGCAAGCCCCGCGTGTTCATGGCCTTCGTGGGAGGTCTGAATCGGTTCCGCAAGCGCTGCGCGGAGATCGCCGAGGCCGGCTACGAGGGATTCCGGCTGACGACATGACCAGAAACGAGGATGGAGCGTGACAACGTGAACGTGACCGTCGACGATCCGGTGTTCGAGGAGCTGATCGACCCGGCGGCCGAGCTGGTGAAAATCGGCGAGGGCTACCAGTTCAGCGAGGGTCCGGTCTGGAACCAGCACGAGCAGGCGCTCTACTTCAGCGACATTCCGGGCGACGCGCGCTGGCGATGGACGCCGGCGGGTGGCATGGAGCTGGCGGCGTCGCCGACGTTCAAGGGCAACGGGCTCGCGTTCGACATCGACGGCAGCCTGCTCGTATGCGAGCAGGTGTCGAGCTGCCTCACCCGCATTCACGCCGACGGCCGCCGCCAGCTCGTGGCATGGCACATCGACGGGGTCTACCTCAACAGCCCGAACGACGTCGTTGTGCGCGCCCTCGACGGAAGCATCTACTTCACCGACCCCGACTACGGGCGCTGGAACGACTGGATCGGGTGCAAGCGCGAGTTCGTGCGTCAGACCAAAGGCGTTTACCGCGTGCCGCCGGGCGGCGGGCCGGTCGAGCTCGTGTGCGAGCCCGACGAGTTCGAGCAACCCAACGGGCTGTGCTTCTCTCCCGACGAGTCGATCCTGTACGTGAACGACTCGCCGCGCGCGGAGATCAAGGCGTTCGACGTACGGCCCGACGGCAGCCTGGGTCCCGTCCGCATGCTGCGCGACAAGATCGGTTCCGGTGAGATGCAGGAGGGCAACCTCGACGGGATGGAGTGCGACGCCCGCGGGAACATCTGGACCTCCGGACCTGGCGGCGTATGGGTGCTCGACCCGCAGGGCGAGCGGATCGGCGCCATCCGCACGCCGGAGATCTGCGGCAGCGTCGTGTTCGGCGGCCCCGACCTGACGACCCTGTTCCTGACGACCACGACGTCGGTGCACATGATGGAGACCAAGGTCAAGGGCGCGCCCCTCCCCGGCGCGAGCTGAACTACACGGGCGGCTCCCGCACGGTCAGCACCGCGTCGACCGATACATGGTCGACCACCTGCCGTGTGCCCGACGGCCACAGCACCTCGACACGATCGACGGTCGTGGCCGCGCCGAGACCGATGTGCACCGCGCGCTGGTGAGACGACCCGCTGGCGCCCGAGCCGCACAGCACCTGGCGCAGGATCGCCTCACCCGCTACGACCGCCGTGATGCGCGCCCCGCACCCGTCACGATTCGAGGCCGTGCCCACCGGGTCGACCTGCAGCCAGTGTTTCTCACCGCGCCCCGTGACGTTGCGGTAGAGCCGCGGTGAGCCCGCCTGGTTGACGACGAACAGGTCCATGTCGCCGTCGTTGTCGTAGTCGGCGAACGCTGCGCCCTTGGACTCGCTCACGTCGTCGAGTCCGGTGACGGCGCTCACATCGAGGAAGCGCATGCCGGTGCCGTCGTTGAGGAACAGCATGTTGGGCTGCTCGCCAACGACCACGTCAGGCGCTTGCGGCAAGTTGCCGGCGCTCATGAACAGATCCTCCCAACCGTCGAGGTCGAGGTCGTAGAACGTCGTGGCCCATGTGACGGTGAGGTAGTCGATGCCCTGGTTCGGTCGCTCGATGCCGGTGTCGTGCTCTTCGACGAAGGTGCCGTCGCCCTGACTTCGCAACAGCTTGTTGCCGCCGATGTTGGAGAGCGCCAGGTCGAGGTCGCCGTCGCGATCGACGTCGCCGATACCGACGCCCATCGTGTTCATGTAGAGCCCGGCCCCGGACTCGAGCGAGACGTCGCTGAATCGCCAGCGGTCGGCACCAGCACCGTCGTTGTGCCACAGCCGGTTGTGGTCGGGCGAGAGCCCGACGAAGTCGTTGGCGACGAACAGGTCGAGTCGGACGTCGGCGTCGACGTCGAGCCACGCCGCCGTGAACCCTGCTCCGTCGCGGTCGCTGTCGGGCAGATCGCCGCTCACGTCGCGGAACGTTCCGTCGCCCTCGTTGTGGTAGAGCACGTCCGCGTGGTAGCCGACGTTGGAGATGATCTCTTCCTCGGTCGTCCACGGGCCAGTGCACTCCATGTAGTTGGTCACGT
>DASQTR010000150.1:0-2055 GCA_035641795.1 Ilumatobacter sp. | reverse complement strand
CCTCCCCGTCACAAAGCATTGCCATTCACGAGGAGTAACTTCCGCTACGGTTTGCGTGTCTACGAGCCGTAGTAGACCCATTTAGAACTCAGCGGGCAGGGCGTCGCCGTCCGGCCTGATCATGGCAAGGACGGAACTCTTGGGCGACATTCGCCTCGGCATCGTGTCGGTCAAGACGCTCGACGAGCGCACACGCGACACGATCGCGGCCGCGGCAGACGCCGGACTCGACCACGTCGGCAGCATCGACCACGTGTGCTTCCGCGGTGGTGAAGGCATCGACGGGTTGATCACCGCGGCCGCGCTCGCCGGTATCCATCCCGACATCGGCCTGTACGTCGGCGTCTACCAGCTGCCGCTCCGCCATCCGGTGCTCGTCGCCCGGCAACTGTCGACCATTGCGCACTTCGCGCCCGGGCGACTCACCTTCGGGGTCGGCGTCGCCGGCGAGGACCCGCACGAGTTCGAGAACTGCGGCATCGACCTGCGGACTCGAGGACGCCGAGCGGACGAGTCACTCGCGTTGCTCCGCCGCCTGCTGTCGGGCGAGTCGGTGACCTTCGACGGCGAGTTCTTCCAGCTCCGCGACACGCGCATCCTGCCGGTCCCGCACCCGCCGGTCCCGTTCATCGTCGGCGGCCGGTCGGACGCTTCGATGCGCCGCGCGGGGAAGCTCGGCGACGGCTGGATCGGAGCGTTCAACTCCGCACGCCGGTTCGGGGAGGCGGTCACGCTCGTCGCCGAGCATGCCGATCGCGCCGGACGCGGCTCGGTCGGCTGGCAGCACGCCATGGAGGTCTGGTGTGGGTTCGACACCAACGTCGAAGCCGCCCGCGCCCGACTGGCCGATACGATGCAGCGCTTCTACGGGCTCCCGTACGAGTCGTTCGAGCGGTACTGCCCGGCCGGTCGGCCCGAGGACGTCAGCGAGCATCTCGCTCCGTATCTCGAGGCAGGCTGCCAGACGTTCAACCTCATCCCGATCGCGGACTCCGTCGACGAAGCCATCGACGGGGCCGTGCAAGTCAAGCAATCGCTCGTCGGCACCAGCGCGTGAGCACCGAAACCCCAAAAGGAAATCCCATGGCAACTCGCATGACACCGTTCCGATTCGCCGGCTGGGGAGCCGACGTGCCACCCACCGTGATGGGCAACGCGGTGCTCGAAGACCACTTCGGCGTCGACGAAGGATGGATCCTCGAGAAGACCGGCATCCGCGAGCGACGCGTCGCAGCGTCGCACGAATCGACCGCGACACTGGCGACGAACGCCGCTCGCGCTGCCTTGGAGTCGGCGAAGCTCGCTCCCCGCGACATCGATGTCATCGCCCTGGCGACGACGACACCGGAGCAGCCCATCCCCCACACCGCTGCGTTCGTCGGCGGCGAGCTCGACATGACGTGCGCGTCGTTCGACCTCAACACGGCGTGCTCTGGATTCGTCTACGGGCTGGTGATGACGGGCGCCCTGCTGAACTCGGGGCCGTTCGACAACGCTCTGCTCATCGGGGCGGAGACGTTCTCTCGGGTCCTCAATCCCGACGATCGCGCCACCTCGGTCATCTTCGGTGACGGAGCCGGGGCGGTCGTCGTGACCCGCGACGCCGACGTCGACAGTGGTCTCCTCGCCTCCGACCTGGGTTGCGAGGGCGCGCTCACCGATCTCGTCGGCATCCGCGCCGGCGGGAGTCGCCAGCCGTCGACGCCCGAGCTGGTCGCCAACCGGGACAACACTTTGCACATGCAGGGTCGGCCGATCTTCGAGTTCGCGGTGCGCACCCTCGTCCAGTCGATCGACGCCACGCTGGCGCGGGCGTCCGTCAACCTCGACGACGTCGACTGGTTCGTGCCCCACCAGGCGAACCTGCGCATCATCGAAGCGGCGGGCGAGAAACTCGGCCTCGACCCCGACAAGGTCGTGCTGAACATCGACCGGCTCGGAAACACCGCCGCCGCGTCCATCCCGATCGGCCTCACGGAAGCCGCCGACTCCGGTCGGCTGCGCCACGGCGACCTCGTGCTCCTCGCGAGCATCGGCGCGGGCATGACGTGGGGC
>DASQTR010000149.1:0-3196 GCA_035641795.1 Ilumatobacter sp. | reverse complement strand
GGAGCGGCGCCGTACACCCCTGCTTCGTATACCAGCTCGAGTTCGGGGGCCACAGTCTTCTTGGCAAGGTTACAGGCGATGTTGGGTGGTCCAATTCCCACGAAGCACACGCGCTCCCCGGCGAGCTGGCGCGCCGAGGCGACGATCATCATCTCGCTGCGCGAGTACTTCGCGTCGGTCACGAATACGTCCCGTAGTCCACCACCGCCGACGGCGCGTGACCGGGTGTCAGACGCTCCCATCGATCGGCCTCCATCCTGGCTACGTATTCCGAATGTCCTGCGAGCCCATAGACCCATTCGTCGAGCCACTCGGAGAGCTTTTCAGGATCGCGGCTGATCGGATCCCAGTCGACGTAGAAGCGGTTGTCACGGTCGTAGTAGCCCTGCGCGAACGACGGGTGGCACGCCTTCGGCTCCACGACTACGGCATCCACGATGAGCCCGGGGATGACCGTCCGATTGGGATCGGAGCGAATGACGGCATCGTCCACCAGCTCCTCGCACACCACGATTACTCGCTCGGCGGCGAAGGCGGCCTCTTTCTGGCAACCTAGGAAACCCCAGATCTGCGCGTTTCCGTTGCCGTCGGCGCGCTGGCAGTGGACGATTGTGACGTCGGGATTCAGCGGAGGAACGGCATAAACGGTTCCGCCTCCGTAGGGCGACTCGACCTGCCGGATCAATGGATTGGCAACGGGCAGGTCGCTCTCGAAATAGCTCCTCAGCGGAAAGAAGGGCAGCCCGGATGCGCCGGCGACGTATCGGCACACCATGCCGAAATGGCTGTACTCCTCGATCTCCAGAGGTGCCGGATCGGCGCGTTTCACACGCCTGCGGATGGCATGCAACGAACCCACACCGGGGTTCCCAAGCCACGAGAACACCAGACTCGACGCAACGCCAGCGCCGACCATCTGGTCGTAGATCACGTCGGGTGTCAACCGGCACAGCGTCAGATCGCGCCGGCGCTGACGGATGATCTCGTGCCCCGCCGCGAAACAGATGAGGTGCGTAAAGCCCTCGATCGCCACGGTGTCGCCATCACGGACGAGTTCGCCGATCGCATCTCGCATCGATGCGACCTTGCCCGAATCGGTCATCTAGTTGTGGAGATTGCCGCGCACGCGTCCTCGAAGATTTTCAGTCCGGTTGCTGCCTGCTCTGCACGTAGCATGAGCGGCGGCGACATTCGGAGCGCTTTGTCTCCGGCGCGCAATACGAGGAGACCGCGCTCGAAGCACGCGATCTCGACCGCGTCCGCAAGAGCAGCGGTCTCGAACTCGATGCCGATCATGAGGCCCAGCCCGCGGACCTCCTCGATCATGTCGATGCGGGCGGCGATCCCCCGAAGGCCGTCAATGAGTTGAGTGCCGACCTCGTTGGTGTTGGCAAGCAGCTCCTTTTCGACGAGATCGATCGTCTCGAGCGCGGCCATACAGGAGAGTGGGTTGCCACCGTAGGTCGAGCCGTGTGCACCTCGCTCCCACGTCATGGTCGTGGCCGGAGCGATCATCGCTCCAAGTGGCATCCCACTCGCGATCCCCTTGCCGGCGAGCAGGATGTCGGGCTCGACATCGAAGTGCTCGATGGCCCACATCTTGCCGGTCCTCCCCACGCCGCTCTGTACCTCATCGGCGATCAGCAGAATGCCGTGCTCGTCGCACAGCTCGCGCAGGTAGCGAATCCATCCCGTGGGAGGAACCACGTAGCCACCCTCTCCGAGGACAGGTTCTACGATGATGGCCGCCACTTCGTTTGCGGGAACGAGACGCTTGAAGATGACTTTCTCGATGTAGCCGGGGGCGTCGGGCTGCTCGAGGTTCCCGAATCCGCTTAGAGAGTCTGCATATGGAGCGTGGACCACTCCCGGCAGCATGGGCCCGAACCCCGCGTGGTACTTGGCGCTCGACGCTGTAAGGGAAACGCTTCCGTACGAGCGGCCGTGGAAGGAGTTCAGGAACGCTATGACGTACTGCCTCCCGGTGTGCACGCGCGCCAGCTTTATTCCGGCTTCCACCGACTCCGTCCCCGAGTTCGTGAGGAAGCATTTCACCGGCGCAGACATCGGAGCGATCTGATCGAGGCGCGAACACAACTCCGAATAGACCGGCAGGAAGAAGTCCGACGCCGAGTAGTGAATAAGACGCTGAGTCTGTTCCTGAATCGCTGCCACTACCTGCGGGTGCGAGTGCCCGGTCGAGCACACGGCGATTCCTGCGTTGAAGTCTAAAAAGATGTTGTCGTCCACATCAACGACGACCGAACCGGCGCCGCGCGTGGGTGCGAACGGATAGGCACGGGGCAACGACGGGCTCGTCACCTCGGTATCGGCCGCGACTACCGCCCTGGCGTTCGGGCCGGGGATCTCAGTCTGGATACGTGGGGCGTCGAGCGCCGCCAGCTCTTCGTAGGTGTCGTATGCCATATATCAATCCTCAACGATCGTCTGGCTCTGCTCACGCATGAAGAGCTGCACGTAGTAGGGACCCCCGCCGGCCTTTCCGGAACTTCCCGACCCCTTCCAGCCGCCGAAGGGCTGCACGCCGGGCCACGCGCCGGTTGTTGCCCCGGCGCGCCGATTGACGTACACGACTCCGGCCTGGATGCGGTCGAGGAACCAGTCGATCTCACTTTTGTGCTCGCTGTAGAAGCCCGCGGTCAGTCCGTACTCCGTATCGTTTGCGTCGGCAATTGCCTCGTCGAGCGAGTCCACCGGACTCAGCGCGACGAGAGGAACAAAGAGCTCCCTCTTCCAGACGTATGAGTCGCGCGGCACCTCCACGACGGTCGGCTGAACGAAGTTCCCGCGCGCCATGGCACCCTCCGTAATGACCTCGCCGCCGGCAAGGACCTTCCCGCTGCTCTTCGCCTGGGCGACGGCGTCCTCGAACCGTTTTACGGACTCCGCGAAAATGACCGGGCCCATGTAAATCTCCTTGCGGAGCGGGTCTCCAACCGAGAGCGCCGTGGTCTTCTCCACTAGCATCGCGACGAAGTCGTCGTAGACGGCGCGCTCGACGAGGACGCGGGAGCACGCGGAGCACTTCTGACCCGTGTATCCGAACGAGCTGCGGAGGACACCATCGGTTGCTTTGTCGAGGTCGGCCTTCGCACTGACGATCGTTGGGTTCTTGCCCCCCATCTCCGTAATGATCGGCTTGGGGTGCTCCTTTGCAAATGACTTGTTGAGGGCA
>DASQTR010000148.1:0-6898 GCA_035641795.1 Ilumatobacter sp. | reverse complement strand
GACCCACGTCGCCTACGTCTACGCGGTGAGTGTCCTCGTCGGCGTGGTGGCGGTGGCACTTGCACTACGACTACGGACCGTACGCGGAGACGCGCCATGGGCCTCGTTGGGCGGCCGGGTGCTGCGGACGAAAACCTTCGGCTGGACGGTAGCGGTACTCGTTCTGGCGTGGAGCCAGCCGCTGTGGGAGCAACTGTTCGGTACGGGCGAGGGCAACCTGCAGCGCCTCGCCACGCACGCCGGTGAAGGCGATCTGACGGTCGGTGCCGGTACGTCGGTGAAGATCGTGTCGAGCGTGGTGGCGCTGCCTCCGTGGTGGACTCGCGGCGGATTCGAGGACTCGATCGCCAACACGCCGCTGACCGAGACCGCCGACGGGCCGCGCTTGTTCGTGCCCGATCTGCCCGGCCCGGTGCTGGCGATTGTGGCGTTGGTCGTCGTGGCCGGCCTCTTGGTCGCGTTGATCGTGACGCTGCGGCGCGCCGACCAGCTGCCGGCGCGGATGGCATGCGTCGTCTCGCTCGCGATGCTCGCGGTGGCCGTCGCCGGGCTCAGCGCGCAGGCAGTCACCCGCACAGGGCTCGGCAGTCATCAGGTGCGGTGGCTGTTCGCGTTGTCGGTGATCGTCCACGTCAGCATCGTCTGGGGGGCGGTGGAGTGGGCGTTTTGCCGCTGGCCCGGTTGGCGCGCGTCCGGACGCTGGCTCGACGTCGGGGTAGGCGTGGTGCTGGCGGTCTTCACGCTCGCAAATCTGCCTTTCCACGCCCACGACCTGGGGCCCACAGCCGACCGCGAGGCGCAGGCCACACTCGACCGCAGCTTCGACGACATCGATCGCTTCGAGTCGCAAGGCGCGGTCGTCTACGACATCGACAACCTCACGCCGTTCGAGCCGTACAGCACGGCAGTGATGATGCGTCTGCGTGAGCGTGGCATCGAGTTTCGCTTCAGCGACGAGCCGATGCTGCGGCAGATGGGGGAGCAGCGTCGGGTCGACGGCACGGAGGTCGGCCACCTGCGGCAGTTCCAGCGCGCCGAGGCGCTGCTCTACGACGGCGACGGGTGCATCGTGTCGCTGCGCTCGGGCGTGTCCGCGGCGGACGAGGAGACGGCCGACGCGCTCACTGCCGCTGCGGCCGAGGACCTTGCCGGGGGAGCGGTCGCGGTCGACGTGGAAGGTCTGCCGGACGACGTCGTCGCGTTCGTGCAGTCGGCGACCGGTGGCAGCGCCGACGATGCCTTCCGCATCGTCGTGTCGAGCCTGCTGCCCGATCTCGTCGAACAGGGCCGCCTGCAGCCGACGCCATCGATCGCAGCCGCGCTCGAGCAGCACGAGTTGATCGAGGACAGAGTCAACAGCACCCTTCTCGTCACCGCCACACCGTGTGCATCCACAGGTGTCTGGAGACCCCGCGGATTGGTGTCTGGCACGCCGAGCCCCGGGGCTGCCAAACCCGTAGGAAAGCCGCGTGCCTGACACCGGGCGGTGCGCGACAGCTTGGTGCCAGGCACCCAGTCCTCCGACGGGTTCATGTACGTGACTGGGGTGTCAGCCGCCAGAGTCGGCGCCGCTGCCTGGTGGGGCGAGGAAGACGGCGACGGGTTGCCCGATCAAGAGCATCTCGCTCATGTCGTCGACGATGTCACGCGGCAGGTCCGGATCGAGCGAGACCCCGAACAGGTTCTCGTCGACCTCGTCGAGCAGATCCTCGCGCCCCGCCTCGGTGAGCCGAGTGAGCACACGCCCACGCAACTCACCGAACCGCTCACGCTCGCCGTCGGTGCGCACGTCGGCATGCGCGACCTCCACGAAACCGTCGCGCGCACGCGCTCGATCGATGTACTCACCGGACACGAACTGGATCTCCGCGTCGTACTCGCCTTCATCGAACACGCGCTGCGGCGTGACCGGCACGCGATACGGCTCCGGGACGCCGACGTCGTAACCGTCGCGCTCGAGCTCGTTCACCAATCCGTACCCCTGCGAGCCGATCAGCAACGCGTCGTTCCACCGCACCATGTAGCGACCGTCGGCCCCGACCGCCGGGCCGACCGCGTCGTCCAGTGCCTGCTCGGTCGCCGGCACGACGGCGCGCAAGCCGTCGGAGAGCTGTGGCTCCGGCACGTCGAGCACCACCGCAGCGCCGATCGACATCGCCGTGCATACCCCGATCGTCACCGCGCCGAGCACGATGATCGCCCGATCGTCGACCGGTTCGCCCTCGGAGTCGCCGCGCCGGCGCAGCAGTGCCCACACGGTCCACGCCATCGACAACACCATCAGCAACGTCGTGCCCCACGCCCAGAGCGTGAGGTAGTACCACACCTTGCCGAAGATGCGGATCGTGGACAGAAAGCCGGTGACCAGCGCCACCGCGATCACGATGTTCAGCGCGTGGAGGCGATCGTGACGCATTCGGTGGGCCGCGACGGCGGCCGTGATCCAGGCCGCCAGGACGAGGCCGCCGAGAACCGGCGTGCCGTGGTCGAGCCCCGAGCGGTGGATGAAGGCGTTCGAGCGGATCACGAGATCGACCGACGCCGACGGAGCGTCGAGGTGGCGGAGGAACACGCGGACCCCCTCGCCGATGCCGATCGCCGGTTCAGGTGGATCCCTGGCGAAGTGCCGGATCAGCGCGCTGATGTTGCCGGGCTCGCGGAACAATTGGTCGACGAACGGCGGGATCCAGAGCGCGGCTCCGACGCCGAGCGTGACGAGGAACGGCTTCAGCACCGCCGGCCGCTGATCGCGCCGTCGCAGCCGCCAGCCCATCACGGCCAGCACGAGCACGCTCATGGCGATCGCGTTCAGGAGGTACGACACGTGCGTCTGGGCCGCGACCGATGCGGTGACGACCGCGAGCACCGCCATCCAGTGATCGCCGACCAGCACCGACCACGCTGCCGCGAGCACGACCAGCCACAGCAACACCGGAAAGTACGGATTCCACGGGTGGGTCAGCACGTTCAGCCCGTAGCCCCGCACGGCGACGGCGGCGATGGCGCCGAAGGCGACAGTTCCCAACAAACCTGCGCGACGGTGGCCGATGAAGACGAACACGGCGACCGCGGCTGTGTTGATCGCCACGCTGCCCAGTTCCAGTCCCCATGCCCGCGCCCCGGTGACCCGGTAGAACGGCGCGAGCAGGTAAAAGGACAGCGGACCGGGGTGGCTGCCCTGGTCGGGGAAGTCGCCGATCCGCCCCGGTAAGCCGATCAACGGCGTCTGGCGCGTCGCGACATCGCGGACGCGGAGCTCGGTCATCGCCATGTCGAGCACCGGCGCCCACGGACGCGTCGCCAGCAGGATCGCCGCCAGCAGCATGGGCGATGCGACGATCGCCGCGACCGCGAGCCGTGAACCGAGCATCCGGGCGGCGCGGCTCGGCTGCGCGTCGCCCGTGCCCTCGTCCACGAGGCGGGGATGGTACCGGACGTAGGCTGGCGGGCCGAGGGCGCCCGGACGGGCGGAGCCCGAGGGCCGAGCAGGAAGGGCAGCGGACGTGACGATGAGCAGGGTCGCAGATCTGCTCGGCTCCTCTGCCCTAGTGAGCGCCCACGCCTGTCGTGGCGCGGAGCAGGTGCGGCCACCGTGGTGGCGTCGCATGCGCGTGTGGGCTCCCGTCTCGGTGGTCTGCGTACCGATCGTGTGGGCCGCGGTACGGGCGGCCGCCGGCAGTTGGGTACCGATCGGCGACGACGCCTACTTCACGGCACGCTCACGCGACGTGCTGACTGCGCATCATCCGCTGCTCGGCGCGTGGTCGTCGGGATCGCTCGACCTGGAGACGCCGATCAACAACCTCGGCCCCGCCCAGCTCGATCTGCTGGCGCCGTTCACCCGCTTCGCACCCATGGGCGGCACGGCGGTCGGGGTGGCGCTGATCAACGTCGTCGCGATCGTCGTCGTGGCGTGGCTGATCGCGCGGATTGCAGGTGATCACGCGGTGCTGCCGGCGATGTGCGCCGTCGGACTGCTGACCTGGACGATGGGGTCGGAGATGTTGATCACGCCGCGCCAGCACCAGGCCATGATCCTGCCTTACCTGTGCATGCTCGTCGCCGCGTGGGCGGTGACGGCGGGGGACCGGTGGGCGATCGCGCCGGCCGTTGCGGCTGGGAGCCTGGTGGCTCAAACCCACCTTTCGTATCCGGTCCTGGCGGCGGCGATGGCGATGGTGATGCTCGTCGGCCAGGTCGTCACGACGCGGGAGGGCACCGCTGTCGGGGGGCGGCGACCGTTCGTCGTGGCCGGGGTTCTGGCCAGCGTGCTATGGGTCCAAAGCGTCGTCGACCAGTTCGCCGGGCACGGCAACCTCGGCCACGTCGTGTTCGGCTCGGGCGACGCCGGACGCGCCGGCCTCGTGCGTGGCGCTCGCATTGTGGCGGGGACGCTCGTGTCGCCGTACACGTTCGTTCGACCCGGCTACCGCGAGTTCGACGCCGCTGCCCCTTTCGCGTCGGTCTGGCAGTCGATCGTCTTCTGGCTGGCGGTCGGCTTCGCCATCGGATGGATCACAGTCGCGATCAAACGGCGTGGGCTGCGTCACGCAGCCGGCTCGTTGGTGGCGACCGTTGCCGTGCTCGCCGGCGTGCTCGACGCGGCGCTGCTGCCGCGCACGACGTTCGGTTACACGATCATGAACTACCGCTGGCTCTGGGCCACCGCCGCGTTCGTGTTGATGGTCGCGTTCGTCGCCGTCGCACGGTGGGCCGGAGCGCACGATCGCGACCGTCGAGTTCGCACGGCCGTCGTCGGATTGGCGGTCACGGTGCTGGTCGTCCCGGCGCTCGCCAATCTGCCGCGCTCGGTGCAGAACGTGGGCGCCGACCGATATCTCGCCGAACAGCGCAACATCACGGACGCGCTGGCGCAGGTCCGCGGTGTGCTCGACGACATCGCCATCGACGGGCCGATCGTCGTCGACGACTCGGCGATGTACTTCGGGCACGGGTACACGTACCCGTTGCTTGCCGTCATGCAGGAGCACCGGGTCGACTTCCGCTTCGACGACGCGTTCCAGGAGCGGCGCTTCGGGTCGAAACGAGTGAGCGACGGCACCGAGTTCCAACGGCTGCGGCTGGTCAGCGGCAATCCGGCGATCGCATTGCGAGATGACCCGAACGCCGTTGCCTTCGTGGGCGGCGACCTCCCGGTCGTCTTCGTGCTCGAATACAAGTGAGCGCGGCGTTCAGCTGCAAACGCAGGCCTTGTTGCCCTCGGAGTCCTGGAGCACGGTGAAGGTCGAGGCCTCGTCGACCACCTTGCCGCCGGCCGCCACTGCTGCCGCGATCCGTTGTTCGGCGATCTCCTTCGGCACACGCACGTCGATGTGGAAGCGCTGGCGCGGTTCGTCGGATCCGCTCGCCTGGAACCAGAGCGGAGGCAGTGCGCCGTCGTCGTTGCGAACCTCGTCGTCGAGGTGGGGGTTGTCCTTGTAGCCAAGCACCGCCCGCCAGAACGGCTTGATCGCCTTGAAGTCGGGCGTGTCGAGTGCCAGCTCGACCGTCTCCACATCGGACGGGGCGGCACTGACACCGTGCTCGGCGGCGATCCCCGAGATGCGACGGGCGAGCGCGACGTCGCGCTCGGTGACGCCGCCGGCGTCGTGGCTGTAGAGCTTGACGTTGAGGTGCGGGTAGCGCAGATCGAGGTCAGGGTGATGGTTGGCCTGTTCGGCCGCCTCGCCGATGGCGTTGAGCAAGCGCAGGCCGTCGGCGAAGTTGCCCGTGCGGAAGCGCGTCAGGAGCACTGGACCGAACATGCGCCAGTCGGCAATGCCGGCGGCGTCGATGTCGGACTGACCGAGCGTGGCGTCACGGCTGGAGTCACTCATGCCCTGATCTTCCCACGACGAAGCCATGCGCCAAACCGGTTCTGCCGGCGCGAAAGCGCGTCACCAGGGCGCCTTCGCGCCGGCAGAACGCTGGGCGCAGGTCTGAGTGCGCGAAAGCGCGTCGTCGGGGCGCATTCGCGCCGGCAGAACTGGTCAGTCGTGATCCGATTTCGTCATGACGATTTGCCCGGAATCGGGCTGTGCATCGTCCGCGAACAGCGCCGCGACCAGCACTGTCACGATCGCGAACATCCCGAGGTGATGCCACGACTCGAACACCGCCGGCCAGCCGCCGTTCGGCGGGGGTGCGTTGCGGCGCTCGCGAATGGTGACGAGCGCGGCGACCGCGACGACCGTTGCCAAAGCGGTCAACTCGACGAGCCGCCTCCGACGCAGCACCACCAGCGCCAGTCCGGCCACGAGCCCGGCCAGCGCCCACTCCGGCGCGATCACGATCGCCGCCAGCACCGCCCACGCGCCGCCGATCCAAACCGCCGTCCGGCGTCGCACCTCACCCATCCCATCGGTCAAGCGAGGCGGCTCGCCGACGACAGGCGCGGCCAGCCAACCGCCGCCGCGCACGTCAAGGACCATCAGCACGAACGCGATCGCGACGCCGATCAACGACAGCACCAGGGCCACGTCGAGGCCGCGCTGCTGCGTCCACTCCACGACCACCCGGACCGGTTGCTCAGAAGCCTCGATCGGCCAGCCGTTGAAGCCGCCGTCGACGAGTTGCGGCTCGCCGAGCGAGCCGTCTGGGCCGGTGGCGTTCCATGCCGTGCTGTACCCGTTGCCGAGCACGAGCCAGCAGCCCTCGCTGCAGTTGTCGATCTCGATCGTCTTGCGGAGCCGCCCGTCCTCGCTGACGATCGCGACCGGTCCCGTGGCCGTCCCGCCGGCCGCCGCCGGTTCCCCATCCGACAGCACGACCCGGTCGACGTCGACAGGCAGCCCGGCGTCCACCGACTCGATGCGATGTGTGCCCGGGCCCAGTGCCGGCGGTTCGGTACATGGCGTGCCCGGCGCCGCCGCGCCGTCGATCGCCTGCGGACCGGTCA
>DASQTR010000147.1:0-3749 GCA_035641795.1 Ilumatobacter sp. | reverse complement strand
ACCTGCGAGGTGCAGCCCGCCCGCACGTCGGCGAACCGGCACCGGGGGTGGAACGGGCAGCCGGGCGGGACGCGGATCAGCGACGGCGGCGCACCGGGGATCGGCACGAGGGGGCCCGAGTCGTCGAGCCGGGGCAGGCTGGCGAGCAGCCCGAGCGTGTACGGGTGGCGCGGCTCGTAGAAGATCTCGTCGGTCTGGCCGAGCTCGACCGGGCGACCCGCGTACATGACCATCACCCGCTGGGCCAGGCCGGCGACCACGCCGAGATCGTGCGTGATGAGGATGATCGCCGAGTCGATCTCGTCCTTGATGTCGAGCAGCACCTCGAGCACCTGGGCCTGCACGGTCACGTCGAGCGCGGTTGTGGGCTCGTCGGCGATGAGGAGGTCGGGCTTGCACGTGATCGCCATGGCGATCATGGCCCGCTGGCGCATGCCGCCCGAGAACTCGTGAGGGTAATTGTCGGCCCGCTTGCGGGGCTCGGGGATACCCACGAGCTCGAGCATCTCGACCGCGCGCTCGAACGCCGGGCCCTTCTTGAGCCCCTCGTGGATCCGCGCCATCTCGCCGATCTGGCGCCCGACGGTGTGGACGGGGTTGAGCGCGGTGAGCGGATCCTGGAAGATCATCGCGATCTCCTTGCCCCGCACCTTCCGGCTCTCGTCCTCGGGGAGTTGGAGCAGGTCGCGGCCCTTCCACAGGATCTCGCCGCGCTCGACCTTGAGCGTGGGCAACAGCCCGAGGATCGACATCGCGGTGACCGACTTGCCCGACCCGGACTCGCCGACGATGGCGAATACCTCGCCGCGGCTGACGTCGAACGACACGCCGTCGACGGCCTGCACCACGCCGTCGTCGGTCTCGAAGACGGCCCGGAGGTCACGCACCGAGAGCAGCACGTTGTCTTCGGCCACGGCGCTCACTTGAGTTTGGGGTCGAGGGCGTCGCGCAAGCCGTCGCCCACGAACACGAACGACAGCACGGTCAGGAAGATGGCGCCGGCCGGGAAGAACAGCATGTGGGGTGCGTTGGTGAGGCTGCTCTTGGCGTCGGCCACCATCTTTCCCCAGGCCGGCGTGGGGTCCTGCGGCCCGACGCCGACGAACGACAGGGCCGCCTCGGTGAGGACGACGCTGCCGATGGCGATCGTGCCGTAGATGATGATGGGCTGGAGCGCGTTGGGCAGGATGTGCCGGAACATGATGCGCAGGCGCGAGAAGCCCAGCGCCGTCGCCGCCTCGACGTACTCGAGCCGCTTGAGCGACAGGAAGCTGGACCGCACGATGCGGGCGATGCTCGTCCAGCCGATCACCCCGATGATGATGATGATCGAGTTCTCGCTGCGCCCGAGCACGGTGGCGATGGCGACCGCCAGCACGATGTAGGGGATGGCGAGGAACACGTCGGTGATCCGCATGATCACGGTGTCGGTGCCGCCCCCCAGGAACCCCGAGACGGCGCCGAGCAGCAGGCCGATCACCAGCAGGATGGCGGTGGAGAGGATGCCGATTCGCAGCGACACCCGGGCCCCGTAGACCACGCGGCTGAACACGTCGCGGCCGATGGCGTCGGTGCCGAACAGGTGGTCGAGCGACGGTCCCTGGCGCGCCGAGCCGGAGACGCGTTCGGTGATGCTGTAGGGCGCGATCAGCGGGGCGAAGATCGCCACGAGCACCAAGAGGACGATGAAGGCGAGGCCAACCATCGCCAGCCGGTTGCGGCGGAACCGGCGCCAGACGTCGGCCCGCAGCGGCCGGGCGGCGCCGAGGTCTTCGACCCCGGTGGGTTCGGGTGCACCCTCGATCGCGGTCGGGGCGCCTTGGTCAATGAGCGTCATTGGTGCCCCCTTCGGGTGCACCAATGACGCCATCGCCACTTCGTGGCGACAAGAGCACTGCGCTGCTGTACCTCGCTTCGCTCGGTCATGCGTGCTCTCCCTTCCCCAACCGTATGCGGGGGTCGAACCAGGCGTACGACACGTCGACGATCAGGTTGACCAAGGCGTAGGCGAGCACGACCGCCAGCGTGAGCCCCAACAGCACCGGCAGGTCGCGCTGTTGCACCGAGTTGACGATCTGCGAACCGAGGCCCGGCCAGTTGAACGTGGTCTCCGTGAGCACCGCGGCGCCGATGGCCGTGCCGAAGTCGATGCCGATGAGGGTCACGACCGGCAGCATGGCGTTGCGAAGCCCGTGTTTGAGCACCACGTCGCGCTCACCGAGCCCCTTCGAGCGGGCGGTGCGCATGTAGTCGGCGCGCAGCACCTCGAGCATCGAGCCCCGCGTCATGCGGGCGAGCAATGCTGTCGTCACACTCGCGAGCGTGATCGCCGGCAGGATCAGGTAGCGCCACTGCTCGCCGGTGGGTATGAAGAAGAACGTCCACGAGTCGGGCCCGATGCCCGACGTGCGCAGCCGCGCCCACTCGGGCCAGTCCCACTTGTTGGGTTGGACCGCGAAGATGTACTGCAGCACGAAGCCGAGCACGAACACCGGGATGGCCGACGCGGCCGCGGTCAGGATCGTGGTCAATCGGTCGCCTATCGAGTAGCGGCGTATCGCCGACAGCAGGCCGACGGCGATGCCGACCACGATCTCGATGATGATCGCCCAGGTGGCGAGGCGCAGGCTGGCGACCGCCTTCTCGCCCAGGATGTCATTGACGTTCTCCCGGGTGAGGAACGAGTCGCCGAGGTCCCACTGGATCGTGCGTTCCCAGTAGTTGCCGAACTGGGTGAGGATCGGGTCGTCGAGACCGTAGCGAGCCTCGACGCGCTCCAGGACGCCGGGGTCGACGTTGCGCTCGGCGCCGCCGGCGATGAGCCTCGCCGGGTCGCCGGGCAACAGGAAGAAGATGAAGAACAGGAATGACAGCGCGACGAACACCGTCGGGATGATCTGCAGCAGGCGGCGGATGATGTAGCTGGTCACCGTGGTCCTCTGGAAGTGGACCTCAGGCGGATCGGGGGGTGCAAATGCACCCCCCGATCAACCCATGCGAGCCGAGGGGAATCAGCCCTTGAGGGAGACGGTCTCCCAGGTGACGTGCCCGGTGGGCTGCTCGACGAAATTGGCGACCTTGTCGCCGTTGTAGACGCGGGTGCCGTTATACCAGTTGATCGGCACCACGCCGGTGTCCGTGTTGAGCAGCAACTGCTCCGCCTCGCGGTAGAGCTCGCCGGCCTCGTCGGCGTCGGTCGTGGCCTTGGCATCCGCGATGAGGTCGTCGAACTCCGGGTTGCTGTAGCCGTAGTTGTTGCCGTCGAGCGCTTCCGTGCCGAAGATGTCGAACGTGAAGTTGTCGTACGTCGGGTAGTCGGCGAGCCAACCGACCCGGCAGAACACGCACGCACCCTCGGCGAGCTGACCGAAGTACGTCTCCGACGGGATGGGCTCGGCTACGGCCGGGATGCCGATGGCGTCGAGGTTGTCGATGATGATCTGCACCACCGGCTCGTGCCCGGAATCCGCGTTGAACTGGATCGGCAGCGGCTCGTCGAGCGAGTTGCCCGCGTCCTGCCATTCCTGGAAGGCCGCCTCGGCTGCCTCGGGGTCGTAGCCGCAGTAGTCGCACAGACCCTCTTCGAAGCCGGGGATGCCCGGAGGCGTGATGCCGGTTGCCGTCGTGCGCGAGCCCTCGTAGACGTCGGTGTTGATGTCTTCGCGGTCGATCGCCTGCGAGATGGCCTGGCGGAGCAGCAGGTTCTCCTCGCCGCCGACCCGCTCGTCGCGGTCGTTGAACATGAAGTA
>DASQTR010000146.1:0-7831 GCA_035641795.1 Ilumatobacter sp. | reverse complement strand
GGTTGAGGCCCGTTCCGCCCGCCTTCAGCGACAGCACCAACGCCTTCGGACCCTGCCCCGCTTGGAACTCGGAGACCATCCGGTCCCGAGTCGCGCGGGTGAGGTCGCCGTCGTAGCAGGCAACCGGTTGGCCGGTGAGCTCGGTGAGGTGTGCCGCGAGGCGGCGTCCCCAGGTGGCGAAGTGGGTGAAGATGAGGACACGCTCGCCGGCCTCGAACACGTGATCCACGATCTCCTCGAGGCGCGTCAGCTTGCCCGAGCGTCCTGTGAGCGGCTGTCCGTCGTCGTGGTAGGCGGCAGGGTGGTTACAGATCTGCTTGAGCGCCGTGATCGCCGCCAGGATCGCGCCCTTGCCGACTCCCCCCATCGGATCGGCGGTCTTGACGACCAACTCGTCGAGCACCGCTTGATACAGCCCGATCTGCTCGGCGGTCATCGTGCAGTGGTCGAGCTCGTCGATCTTGTCCGGGAGTTCGGCGGCTACCTCGGGTTCGCTCTTGGTGCGGCGGAACAGCAACACCCCGTTCAGTGCGCGCAGTGCGTTCTCGCCGTCGCCTGACATCTGCGCCGCGAACGCCGCTCGTGGGCCGACCAGGCCGGGATTCGTGAAGTCGAGGATTGCCCACAGGTCGTTCACGCCGTTTTCGATCGGGGTTCCGGTCAACGCCAGTCGCGTGCGGCCCGGGATGCGACGCAGCTGTTGGGCGGTCTCGCTGGCAGGGTTCTTGATGGCCTGCGCCTCGTCGAGCACGATCGTCGTCCACGCCGCGGAGGCGAGCGCGTCGATATCGCGCACTGCAGTGGCATAGGTGGTGACGATCACGTCGGCCTCCGCGATCTCCTTCTCGAGCTGCGAGTCGCTGGCGCGAGCGGCGCCGTGATGGACGAGGACGCGAAGACCGGGCGCGAAGCGGGCAGCCTCTGCCGCCCAGTTGCCCACGACCGCTGCCGGCGCGATCACGAGGGACGTGCCGCGGGAGGCCGTACGCGCGAGGTGGGCCAGCACGGTGGGTGTCTTGCCGAGTCCCATGTCGAGCGCGAGGCATCCGCCGAGCTCGCTCGAGTCGAGGAACGCGATCCACGCGAGCGCCTCCGCCTGGTACGCGCGGAGCGTTCCGGTGAAGTGCTCGGGCGTGAGGTCGAGCATGCGTTGCGACTCGTTGGCGCGATTGACGATCTCGCGGGCCCAGCTGTCGCCGTGCACGACAACACCCCCCGCGAGGCCAGCCCCGTCGAGACCGATGCTGTGCTGCAGGATCTCGGCACCGGTCAGCTGTGTGACCGCTTCGCGCTCGGACAACGCGGCCGCGGCACGTTCGAGGTCGAGCCGGTCGATGGCGACCCATCGACCGTGCGATTCCACCATCGGCCTTGCCTGCCGCGCCAGACGAGCGATCTCAGCGGCACTCAGTTCGACATCGTCGAACAGCACGCTCCAACTGACTGCGCTCAACTGTTGCGCTCCGACGGTCGACCCTGTTCTCGCCTCGGTGAACATGTGCAACGTCGGTCTCGCCGAGTGTGGCGCCAGCTCCGGTGCCCGCACGTCGAATCCGATCGCCGCCAGCATTGGCCCCGTTCCGCTCAGGAACTCCCACGCCTCCTCCTCGCTCAGCGCCACCTGGCCGCGCCGCGATGCATCGGTGCGGGACAGTGGCTGCAGCATGCGCTCCAGGCGGGCGTAGTCCTTGGCCAGCGTCCGGCCGCGGTCGGAACGCACGGCGGCGGCGATCGGGACGAGCTTGTCGGCGCTGGGTCGGGCATACACCTTGAGCAACCACACGCCCTGCGGACCGGGCGCCTCGAGTTGCACGACCAGCGGCCGATGACGGATGTCGGTCACCGGCTGCGTCCATTGATCGAGGCGCCTGACCGTCTCCTTGATCACGTCGCGATCGGCGGGGAACGGAGACCCGTCCATCCGCGCAACCATCGTGTCGGCAAGGTCGACCGCTCTTGCCGCTCGCGGCGGTTGCGCCGGCAGGTCGATCCGCTCCACGCCCTCACGAACGATCGCCTCGACGACGTGATCGAGGATCGCGTGGACCATGACCCGGCCACCGGGCTCGGCCAGCACCGAGACGGTCGACGGCATGGCGCGCGCCAACGCATCGATCGTCGCCGGCTCGGTGGCGGCCGCCACCCATCGCAACTGTCCGTCGACCGATCGGCCGTTCGCGGGCGCCGAGATCTCGAGCCGCGGCACGACCGAGCCACGCGCTGCGAGACGAACGCCCTCGAGGGCTACCCGGCTGAGCCACAGCAGGCTCGCTCCGAGACCACTCGTCTCACGCGTCCCGCTGATCGCGATCAACCATCCCAGGGCGTCCTGGACGGCGATCGACAACGCCTCGGCGGTGACACCACCGCCCAACCGGATGCCTTCATGGACCGCCCAGCCGTGAGCGGGTCCGCCGCAGAGCTCCAAACGGGTCGCCAACTCTTCGTTCGACTCCGCGAGCGCCCCACGCGCCCCGGCCCACACGACGATGCGGCCGCCTGACCACGACGCCTGCAACGCCACCGGGTCCGGCGGTCGCCGATCATCGTCCGGTCGGACGCGCTGCCGATCAGCGGCCGATGTACTCGTTCCGTTTCGGAGCTCGTCGGCGGTCGCTCGCAGGCCTCTGATCGTGTCGACGAAGTCGCTGATGACCTGTTCGCGTTCGTCGCCGGCCAGGTTGCGCACGGAAGCCAGCCCCTCCTCGGCCTCACGAATCAGGCCGTCCAACAAGCCCAACGACGTCGCCCCGGCCGCGCGAAGCAAGGCCCGATCGTCGTCGGTGCCTTGACCGTCGGCGATCGACCAGATCGCGCTCTCGAGTTGTGTCGCCTCGTCCATCAGTCTCCGTCCGCCGGCCCATGCCGTCGACGCCCGCCGCACCGTCGCCGCGATGAGCGGTTGTGTCCGCGTCAGTGCCAGTCAGTCGGCTCAAGGCGCTCAGGACTGCATGGCATCGAAGTGACCGGATCGCGGCGAGCGGCATTGAGCCCGCTAAGCACGGACGTCGTCGAGTGTAACGATGGAACGGCCGCGCCGAGTGTCTGGACCGGAACTAGAGCGCTGGGGAGATCGCTGCGAACACTCTGGCCTTGGCTCTCTCCCTGCGGCCAGTGAGCCGTCGGCCCTCGCCGGAGACCGCTTCCGCCGGGGCTGCGAAGCGCTCCTCGAACTGGCCTGCGAGGTCGCGCGACCGCACGCGCAGATCGATCTCGAAGAACCGCTTGAGACTCCACGCCTCGAGGTTGCACGTACCGGCCAGCACCTGCTCGCCGTCGCCGACGAACGCCTTCGCGTGCAGCATGGCCGGGTGCTCGACGATGCGGACGCCGGCGTCGAGCAACGTCCCGTGGTGCGCCTGCTGCGCCGCCGCGCAGGCCCAGTTGTTCGCATCGGCGGGGACGAACAGGCGGACGCGAACACCGCGGTGAGCTGCGCCTGCGATGCGCCGGATCATCGCCGCATCGGAGACGTAGGGGTTGGCAATGTCGAGCGTTGCTGTGGCGGCCTCGATCAGCTCGCCGACCGCGGTCGTGATCGGGCGGAACTTGCCGGGCGCGTTGTGGAGCACCACCGCCTGGACCGAGTCGGGTCCTGGGTCGAGCGCCGGGAAGAGCGCGTCGAGGTCGGCCGCCGAGACTGTGCCACCGAGCCAGCGGAAGCTGGCCAGGAACACCAGTGCCAGCTGGCTCACGACCGGCCCCGTGACGCGTACGAACAGATCGTGGAAGCGCCCGTCGCCGAAGTGGTCTTCGATCCCGGCGCCCCCGACCCAGCCGATCCGGCCGTCCACGACGGTCATCTTGCGGTGGTCGAAGTGCCCCAGCGCGTGCAGGTTCCAGCCCAGCGCGCCGCCGCCACCGAGCGGGCCGACGGGCGAGCGGAGCTTCGTCGCCCGCACGACGCAGATCTCGACACCGGATGCCGCCAGCCGTGCGTACAGATCCTGCGACCCGTCCTCCGGGGCGCTGCCGCGTCCGTCGACCACCAGCCGTACGGCAACCCCTTCGCCGGCCTTGCGCGTCAGGGCCTCCGCGAACTGGTCCCCGACGACACCTGGCTTGAAGCCGAACTGGTTGATGTGGATCGACGACCGCGCACCATCGATGTCGCCCAGCATTCGCGGGTAGAAGGCCGTCCCAGCGACGAGCAACTCCGCCGATGCAGCCCGGCTTTCGTCGAACGCGATCGCAAGGTCGCCGACGCCGACTGGCCCGCGGGCCAGACGTTCAGCGTGCTCACGGATCTGCTCGTTCGAGACTGCGATTTCGGTTGTCGTCATCGGCAGGACATTACGGCGAAGAGTCGCGAGCGAGTCTCGACGCTCGCCGCCGAAGCGAGTCCGCTCCGCCCTCGATGCGGCCCGTCCATCCCCGTTCGGCGATGGCGTCGAAGCGGGGAGACATGAACTCGAACAGCGTCCGCTCGTCATGCACGTGCTCGGTCCAGAGGCATGCTTGGACGCCCAGCAGGTGGGCGCGTTCCGAATCGGACCAACCGTCCTCCGGATCGAAGTCGCACACCCGCTCGAGCGGCGTGTGGCCCGACCACGAGGCGCCCGGGGTCGACCATTCGTCATCCACTGCGATGTCGAGGTAGTACGCCTGCCCCGGCGACACGACGACGTCGTATCCCTGTGCTGCGAGCTCGCGACTCGCTTCCACGGTCCGCCACCCGATGATGTAGCCATCGGCCGGTTCGATGCCGCCCGATTCGGCAGCTTCCTGCCACGTCGCAACTCGCCGCCCGGTGCGGTCGCGGATCATGCGCACGACGCCACGATGGAACTCGCGTTCGACGTCCTTTGCACTCGACAAGCCGCGCGCATGCATGAACCCGGCCACGATCGGTGATCCGCTCCACGCCCCGTCCGGCACTTCGTCACCCCCGATGTGGATCCACGGCGAGCTGGGAAACAACGCGGCCAGTGCGTCGATGACCGCCTCGACGAATGGCATCGTCTCCGGATGACCTGGCACGAGGACGTTGTCGACGAAGAACTGCACGCTGCGCGCGTTCGAGGTGTCGTCCGGGTCGCGCAGCGCGGGTAAAGCGGTCACGGCGGCGTGCATGTGGGCGGGAAGATCGACCTCCGGCACGAGCACGATGCCGAGCTCGTCGGCCCGAGCGACCCAGACGGCGATCTCCTGGGGCGTGTATGCGCGACCGACCGCGTCGGCGCGGCCGCCCAGCATCGGCGGCAGCGGCAGGCCGTGACCACGCACGCCGCCGACCTCCGTCAGCGCTGGGAACGTGTCGACTGGCAGTCGCCACGCCTCGTCGTCGGTCAGGTGCAGGTGGACATGTGACAGCTTGCGCCACGCGGCGGCGTCGATCAGACGCGCGACGACGTCGGGCTCGAACCACTGGCGGGCGAGATCGACGTGCAGGCCGCGAAACGGATATCGCGGAGCATCCACGACGAAGGCACGTGCGGGCAGACCGGACGCCAGCCACTGCGCCAGCGTCACCAAGCCGTGCCGGAACCCGCTCACGCCGGCCGCCGCGATCTCGATCGCCTTTCCGGCGATGAGCAGGCGGTACTCCCCGTCGGCGAGACCGGCATCGAGCGTTCCCGACACGCCAGCGCCGCCCTGTTCGACCAGACGTTCGGCGCCCGCCCGGCGATCAAGCGCGGCGACCACGTCCCACGCCTTACGCGCGGCGTCGACGCCACGTCCGAACGATGCGAATGTGACGCCCGAATACGTCTCGTCTTCGACGACCACTCGCTGCGGATAGGGAACCAACGACCATTCGCCTTCGACGTCTGGCGAGCCGTCTGAGCGACCACTGGCACGGTCTGATCGGTGATCGCTCACAGCGGCGCGGACGTCGCCGCTTCGCCGCATCGGTTCCACCGCGACAGGCGAGGTGGCGTCCTCCTGAGGGATCAGGAAGGCGCTGACAGGACCGTCGTTTGCATGATTCGGCACGTGACTCAGCTGCAAGTCGGGAATCGTCCACGTCTCGCCCGCCGCGAGGTCTGTCGCGGTCGCCAGCTCGTGGTAGCTCGCCAGCTGCCGTTCGAGAAACGCGGCCGAGTTGGCCGACGGCGTCAGCTGGACGATGCTCGTGACTGCCAACCGGCCGCCCGCCGCGAGTGGTTCCGACAGCTCGACCTCCAGGGTGATCGACCGCGCCGTCGGGTCGAACACCGATCGCAGCACGTTCACAGCTCCTGCCACCGCGGCTTGTTCTGGTACGCCTCCCGGTAGTAGCCGGCGAGCTTCAGTCCAGCCGCCGCCGGCTCGTCGACGACCACCGTCGCGTGGGGGTGCAGCTGGAGGATCGACGCCGGGCACATCGCTGTCAGCGGACCCTCGACGGCGCGTCCGATCGGCGTCGCCTTACCCGCGCCGCACGCCACCAGCAGCACGTGACGAGCCTCGAGGATCGTGCCGAGACCCTGCGTGACCACGTGGCGCGGTACCTCGTGCTCGTGGTCCTCGAAGAAGCGCGCGTTGTCGGCCCGCGTCGCACGCGTGAGGGTTTTGATGCGCGTCCGTGAGGCGAGCGACGAGCCCGGCTCGTTGAAGCCGATGTGGCCGTCGCTCCCGATGCCGAGCAGCTGCACGTCGACGCCACCGAGGTCGGTGATCAACTCGTCGTAACGAAGGCACGCGTCGCCGAGATCCGGTGCCTGCACGTCCGGGCCGAACAGACGCTCGTGGGGGAGGTCGACGCGGTCCACGAGCTCACGACAGATGAACGCCCGATAACCCTGGGGATGGTCGGGCGGGAGCCCGACGTACTCGTCGAGCAGCACGGCGCTGGCGTGGCCGAACGAGACGTCGCCCTGATCGTGCGCCGCGATCAGTCGCCGGTAGGCGGCGAGCGGCGAGCTCCCCGTCGCCAGCCCGAGCACCGGCGCCGGTCGCGTGTGCAGCACTCGAGCGATCACGCCGGCGACCACTTCGGCGGCGGCATCTGCGTCGGGCGTGATCACGACTTCCACGCCAAGTCCCCTCCCACAAAGGTCTGCACGACGCGCAGCGACGTGTCGAGCACGACGATGTCGGCCCGTGCACCCACGGCGATCCGGCCGCGGTCGACGATCCCGAGCGCGGTAGCGGGATTGCGCGTGACGGTCGAGATCGCCTCGGCCGGCGTGCACCCCGTGAACTCGATCAGATTGCGCACGGCCTGGTCGAGCTTCAGGTTGCTGCCGGCGAGGATGCCGTCACGATTGCGCACCCCCGTCTCGTCGATGAACACCGTGGCGTCACCCAGTCGCGTCTGCGCCGCGTCGAGGCCGAGCGCGGCCATCGCGTCAGTGACCAGAACCATTCGCTCGGGCCCCAATGCGCGCCACGCGACCTCCACCGCGAGCGGGTCGACATGGATCCCGTCACAGATCAGGCCGGCGAAGCCGTCGCCGGCAAGGACGCTGCCGACGAGGCCTGGGTCGCGGTGTGAGAACGGCGCCATCGCGTTGAACAGGTGCGTGACCATGCCGACACCGGCTCGGCGGGCGGCGGCGAACTGGGCGGGCGAGCACTCGCTGTGCCCCACAGAGACGACGACGCCGGCCGCTACGAGTGACGAGATCAGATCGAACGCGCCGTCGCATTCGGGGGCCAGCGTGACCATGGCCACACCTCTCCCCCGCGTCCACGCGTCGACCTCACCCTGGCTGGGCAGCCCGACCCAGCGCCGATCATGGGCGCCGAGTCGCGCCGGCGAGATCGCCGGGCCTTCGAAGTGCAGCCCGAGTGGCAGCGCGGCCTGCCTGCAGCCGCCGTCGGCGAAGGTCGCGATCGAGTCGAGCGCCGCCCAGCGCGCCGCTTCGTGTGCCGTGAGGATCGTCGGCAGGAACGCCGTCACCCC
>DASQTR010000145.1:0-6265 GCA_035641795.1 Ilumatobacter sp. | reverse complement strand
GACGTGTCGCGCTTCGTGACGGCCAACGCCTACTTCGGATGCTGGGGCATCGTCGAGGCGCTCTCGCGGTCCGCCGACATCGTGATCACGGGTCGCGTCACCGATGCCGCGCTCACGTGCGGGCCGGCGGCATGGCACCACGGCTGGGGCCGCGACGACTGGGATGCCCTCGCGGGCGCGGTCGTCGCCGGTCACGTGATCGAGTGCTCGGCGCAGGCGACGGGCGGCAACTACTCGTTCTTCACCGAGGTGCAAGGCATCGAGCGACTCGGGTTTCCGTGGGCGGCGGTGGCACACGACGGGTCGTGCGTCATCGGCAAGCACGACGAGACAGGCGGCGAGGTCTCGATCGGCACTGTGACGTCGCAGTTGCTCTACGAGATCGGAGGACCGCGCTACCTGGGACCTGACGTCACCGCGCGGTTCGACACGATCCGACTCGAGCAGGCCGCCCAAGATCGGGTCCGCATCAGTGGCGTCCGCGGGGAGCCCCCGCCAACGACGCTCAAGGTGGCGATGAACGAGCACGGCGGCTACCGGAACGACCTCTCCGTCGCGCTCACGGGACTCGACATCGAGGCCAAGGCGGCCGCCGTGGAGGCCGCGTTCTGGCGAGCGTGCCCCTACGGTCCCGAAGCGTTCGCCTCGGTGCGCACCCGCGTCGTGCGCTCCGAGCACGTCGACCCCGACAGCAACGAGGCGGCGACCGCCCAGTGGCGGATCACGGTCAAGGATGGCGACGAGCGTCGCGTTGGACGAGCGTTCTCGAACGCGTTGATCGAGACCGCGCTCTCCAGCATCCCCGGGTTCTACGGACTGGCGGGCGGACCCTCGGCGGGGACGCCGTTCGGGGTGTACCGACCGGCATCCGTGGCGGCCGACCTCGTGCCGCAGTACGTCCACATCGACGGCCGCACGAGTGAGGTGCCCTCAGTGGCGCCGGCCGCGGGGAACGCCGACGGCGGCCCACAGTCGCACCCCGGCAGCACCGCGCAGCACGTGCGGGCGACGCGCCGGGTTCCGCTCGGTCGGATCGCGGGCGCTCGGTCGGGCGACAAGGGCGGTGACGCCAACCTCGGCGTCTTCGCCCGCTCGGATCGGGCGTTCGTTTGGCTCGACGGCTTCCTCACCGTGGCGTGCCTCAAGTCGCTGCTCCCGGAGACTGCACCGTTGCCAGTGGAACGGTACGCGTTCGCCAATCTGCGCGCCCTCAACTTCGTCCTCAAAGGACTGCTCGAGGAGGGCGTCGCCGCGTCCAGCCGCATCGACGCCCAAGCCAAGAGCCTGGGCGAGTGGCTACGGGCGCGCCACGTCGACGTGCCGGAGGAGCTGCTCGAGCGGTGAACGGCTGCACCTGGCTCGTCGACGGCAACAACGTGTTCGGCTCGCGACCCGATGGGTGGTGGAACGACCCGCAGGCCGCCAAGCGCCGGCTCGCACAACGGGTGGCCGAGTGGTCCCGATCGCACGACGATCCGGTGGTCCTCGTGTTCGACCCGCCGGTCGCGCCCGACACGTTGGGGCTTGCGGGCGGCAACCTCACGATCGAGGTGGCAGCCGGACGGGGCCGTGACGCTGCTGACGATCAGATCGTCGAGCTCGCACGCGACATGGATGCGCCGCGCGTCGTCACCTCCGACCGCGGCCTCCGCCGGCGACTGGTCGAGCAGTCAACAGGCACGGTGCAGATCATCGGCGTCTCCCGCTTCCGCGAGTTGATCGGCTACTGAACTACGAACCGACCTCGACGTCGATGTCGAGCTTGTTGCGCGCGCGGACATGGCGCACCACCTCGACCAGGATCGTCATGCCGATCGCAGCCGAGAAGGCGACGAGGAACGCCTTCGTGTGGTCGTCCTCGAACGCCTTGCCGCCGAAGTAGCCGAGCCCGGCCGCATACGTTGCCCAGATGATCGCCGCCAGCGCAATCCAGCCCATGAACCATGCCCGAGGCTGATGGGTTATCCCTGACGAGACCGTAAGCACAGAGCGACCGCCTGGGATGAATCTGGCCGTGATCAGCAACATGCCGCCCCGCAGGCGGATCTGCTGCGCCGCCCAGTCGAGACGCGCCTGCGACTTGGCGCGCTTCGCAGCCCGGCGCTCGATGAAACCGCTGAGGCCCGAACCGATCATGTAGGCGGTGTTGTCTCCGAGGAAGGCACCGGATGCGCCTGCGGCGATAACCAGCAACAGCGACTGCTCACCCTGTCCGGCGGCGACGCCGCCGATGATCACCATCGTCTCACCGGGCACGATCGGGATGACCGAGTCGAGGAAGGCCACGGCGAAGATGATGAGCAGGAACCACCAGTTAGCGGAGAAGTCGGCGAGCCAGTCGGTGAGTTCGGTGAACGCGTGGGCGGCGTCGGAGAAGATGCTTGCGACCAGCGCGGCGAGCATCCCAGCACGCTACGGCGCTAGGCGGACACGCACGAAAAGTCGGCTATCTCACGCCAGCTGAGCGCTGCTCAGGTGATCGGCGCGGGCGCGACCGACGGGTGGAGGCCGTTGATCGCGGTGCGCATCCCATTCACGAAGATCGACTCCCACGAGACGCGCTCATTGGCGATGCCGTCGAGCTCGAGGCTGACGACGCCGTGGCACGTCGCCCACAGCCACGCCGCGATCTCCTGCGGGTCACAGCTCTCGAACTGCACGATCTGGCCGAGCTCTTGTCCGCGCTCGACACGCGACACGAACCGCGCGAGCCCGCCGAGTGCGACCGCGGTCGATTCGGGTGAAGGGTTGTAGCCCGGGACCGCGGAACGGAACATGATGCCGTAATACGTGGGGTTGGCCTTGGCGAAATCGCGATACGTGTGGGCAACGGTCATCAGATCGGCAGGCACGTCGTCGGTCTCGGGGACGCTGTCGATCTCCTCCACAAGACGGCGGTACCCGTCGGCGTACAACTCGTCGATGACGCCGTCCTTGCCCCCGAAGCGCGAGTACACGTTCATCGTGCTCATTCCCGCCTCGCCGGCGATGCGACGGACCGTCAGCGCCTCCGGTCCGTCCTCAGCGAGGAGGCGGTGCGCTGCCGTGAGCAGCGCCTCGCTCGTCCCGTCGTAGTGTCGGTTCATTGGAAGTCCCGTCTTCTGGAGCCGTTGTTTCGATGCCTGAAAGTCCCGCCCGGTGCCTCTTGGAATCGACGGTATCGGGGAACAGGGATTCGAAGCGAACGAATAACAGTGGTATTCGACGAAGTCTGGTCGCATTGCGGTCGAGCAGTCGCGGAGCGTCACAGAACGTGAGCGAAACATGCGCTGCCCCACAAAGGGAGACCACCTCAACACAGTTGTGTCCGGTGGGCTGACCCGGGTGGGGGGCTGTCTACGCTGCGTCGCATGCGCGTCGCCGTGAACTCGGAGCTGTGCCAGGGCCACAACCGCTGTTATGCCCTGGCGCCTGAACTGTTCGATGTCGACGAGTACGGCAACGCCGTCGTGCTCGGCGACGGCGTGGTCCCGCCGGGGCTCGAGGAGAAGGCCCGGCTGGCGGCCGGCAACTGTCCCGAGTACGCGATCTCGATCGTCGAGGGCTCGGCGTCGTGACAGGCACACGCGAAGAACTGTCGCGCTGGGCGACCGATTTCAACCACGCCGACCCTGCCTACAACGCCAACGCCCACGCGATCTGGGACGAGCTCCGCGACGGCGGCTGCCCCGTTGCGCACTCCGACCGCTTCGGTGGCATGTGGGCTCCGCTCACCCATGCGCTGGTGCACGAGATCGCCTATGACACCGAGCACTTCACCAGCAACGGGGTGATCGTCAGCAACGCCCGGCCAGGAATCGGGCCGCCGGTCGGTCCGGCCCCGCCGATCACGAGCGACCCGCCGTTCCACCAGATCGCGCGGCGTTTGCTGCTGCCGCCGTTCTCGCCGAAGGCGATCGATCCGTGGGAGCCAGAGGTGCGGCGACTGTGCGACGGGCTGCTCGACCGGATCGGCGAGGTGACGCCGGGCACGTCGGTGATCGACGCCGCGGTCCAGTACGCGCAGAGCATCCCGGTCAACGTCATCGCCCGCATGCTCGGGTTTCCCCCGGAGGACGAGGAAGTGTTTCGCGGATTCGTGCACAGCCTGATCGAACAGGTCGATCTGCCCGCAGAGCAGCGCATCGCCAACTTTCAGACGCTCGACGCGTACATCGACCGTCAGATCGCAGACCACGTGGCCAGTCCTCGGGACGATCTGACCTCGTACCTCCTCAACGTCGAGTTCGACGGTCATCGTCTCGCCTACGAGCACGTACGCGGGTCGATCGTGCTGTTGTTGATCGCCGGTATCGACACGACATGGAGTGCGATCGGCGCGTCGCTGTGGCACCTCGCGACCAGTCCTAGCGATCTCGAGCGGCTGGTCGACGACCCGGGCGTCATGATCTTTGCGGTCGAGGAGTTCCTGCGCGCGTACGCGCCCGTCACGATGGCGCGCCTCGTCAAAGACGACCACGACTTCCACGGCTGCCCGATGAGGGCCGAAGAGTGGGTGCTGTTGCCGTTCCCGGCAGCCAACCGTGATCCGGCGTTCTTCGAGCGCGCCGGGGAGTTCGTCATCGACCGCGCCGAGAACCGGCATGCCGCGTTCGGGCTCGGTATCCATCGCTGCATCGGCTCCAACCTGGCCCGCCTCGAGGTGCGCGTCGCCGTCGAGCAGTTCGTGCGGCGCTTCCCTCGTTTCGAGCTGGCGGGCGACGTGGCGTGGAGTCAGGGTCAGATTCGCGGTCCGCGGGTGCTGCCCGTCCGCGTGCTCGCCGCGGCATGAGGTTCATCGCGTTTTCGCGGAGTTTCGCCGGGTGACCGATCAGCACACCGACGACACGGCGGCAGATCGGTGGGCTGACATGTTGAGTGGCTGGGGACTGCCGCAGACGATCATCGATCAGGCACCGCAGTCGCCGTGGGGTCACGACCCGCGGCGGTTCGCGGTGGACGCCACGCTCGAACGTGACACGGTCTCGGCGCGGTGGGCGCGCGAGGTGCTGCCGCCGGTCGGTGGCACCGTTCTCGACGTCGGCTGCGGCGGCGGGCGATCCTCGCTGACGTTGGCGCCTCCGGCGAGCGAGCTGATCGGCGTCGATCGCAGCGGGGCGATGCTCGACGAGTTCGTGCAGGCCGCAACGGTGGCAGGCGTTGCCCGTCGCACCGTGCAGGGCAGCTGGCCCGACGTCGCCGGCGTCACACCGTTGGCCGACGTGGTCGTGTGTCATCACGTGCTCTACGACGTGACGGACGTGACCCCGTTCGTGATCGCGCTGACCGAGCACGCGCAGTTGGCCGTCGTTGTCGAGATCCCGACTCGCCACCCGATGTCGGCGTGGTCTCCTGCATTCCGGCATTTCTGGGACCTCGAGCGCCCCGACGGCCCGACCCATCACGACCTCGTCGCCGTGCTCGACGAGCTCGGACTGCAGCCGGAGTTCGCCACCAGCCCGCGTCCTGCGCTGCCGACGTATGCCGCCGACCCGGATCTGTTGGTGCCCATGGCCCGGCGGCGACTCTGTCTGAGCGCCGATCGCGACCACGAGCTCGCGGCGTGGCTCGACGCCAACCCGCTGCCGTGGCCCGACACCGTGGCGACGATCCGCTGGCCAGGATCCGCTAGCGCCTTGTAGGGCTGATCTTCGCGTCTGGTGCGGGCGGTGCGTAACGCCGTGTCGTGCCCAATCGGCTGGCGTCCGCCGCGGTTGTACTGGTCACGACGTTGTGGCGTTGACCCGGGCGGTGCCTTGGAATGTCCAACCCAAGATCTTTGGATCGCCCTTGGCATAGAACGTGTCCAAACTGGTGACCGTCATGCCTCCGTCTTCGATGATCGCTGGAATGTCGCGATTCAAGTTGCAGCCGCACGCGACCCGTCGCTGGACACCGTTCAGGCGATCCTGCCATTTGCGTACCTTGGTATCAGGGGCTCGACCGTGCTCCACGAAATGGAACACGCCGCCAGGACGAAGGACGCGACCGACTTCGCGCACGGCAGCGACCGGGTCCGGAATCGAGCACAACGTCCACGTGGACAGCGCCGCATCGGCGATGTTGTCGTCCAGCTCGAGCGACTGACCGTCCGATCCCACGAAGTCGACAGCCACAGACGACGCAGCGAGACGGTCGGCGGCGAGTTGCCGACCACTTTCCAGCGGATCGACGGCCAACAGGCGCGTCACCGACGCAGGTAGGTGCGGAAGATTGAGCCCGGTGCCGAAACCGATCTCGAGCACCTCGCCGCCGAGCGGCTCACACACCCCGGCGCGGATCTGGC
>DASQTR010000144.1:0-4731 GCA_035641795.1 Ilumatobacter sp. | reverse complement strand
GTGGATGCCGGCCAGCTGGGGGTAGGCGTTCTGCACGGCACGTCGCAGTGCCGTGTCGATGGCGTTGACCGGGCCGTTGCCCTCCGCCGTCGAGACGCGCCGGTCGTCTCCGACCCAGACCTTGACCGTGGCCTCGGTCGTGAAGTCGCCGCCCGGCAGCTCGTCGGTGATGACGCGCATCGACTCGATCCGGAAGAACTCGTGTTCCCAACCGGCGGCCCGCCGCATCAGCAACTCGAGCGACGCGTCGGCGGCCTCGAAGTGATAGCCCTCGTGCTCGAGCCGTTTGAGGTCGTCGATCACCTGGTTCACGACCGCGCCGTCCATCTGCAGCCCGAGGTCGTCGGCCTTCATCTGGATCGTGGCGCGGCCTGCCATCTCGGAGACGACGAATCGAGTCGTGTTGCCGACGAGCTCGGGGCTGACGTGCTCGTAGGCGTCCTTGGCGCGGGCGATGGCGCTCGTGTGGAGGCCGGCCTTGTGGGCGAACGCGGACGACCCGACGTACGGCGCCTGCGGGTTGACCGCCCGGTTGAGCGTCTCGGCGATGCGGTGCGAGACGATCGTGAGCCGCTCCATGCGTCCCTCTGGCAGGCAGACGTAGTCCTGCTTGAGCTGCAGGTTGGGGATGATCGACGTGAGGTTGGCGTTGCCGGTGCGCTCGCCGAGCCCGTTGAGCGTGCCCTGCACGTGCCGCGCGCCTGCGCGCACGGCCGCCATCGAATTGGCGACCGCGCAGCCGGTGTCGTCATGGCAGTGGATGCCGATCGTCACGTCGCCGCCGACGTGGGCATGCACCTGGCGCACGATGTCGTCCACCTCGTGCGGCAACGAGCCACCGTTGGTGTCACACAGCACGACATGCGTGGCGCCCTTCAGCACCGCCGCTTCCAGTACCCGGAACGAGAACTCGGCGTTCTCCTTGAAGCCGTCGAAGAAGTGCTCCATGTCGACGAGCACCTGTCGGTCGTGGCGACGCAGGAACTCGACAGAGTCGGCGAGCATCGCCGCCCCCTCCTCGAGCGTCGTCTGCAGCGCCTCGGTCACGTGGTACTCCGAGCTCTTGGCGACGATGCACACCGCGCTGGTTCCGGCGTCGAGCAGGTTCTGCAATGTCGGGTCCTCGTCGACCTTGCCCCGCGGCCTGCGGGTCGAGCCGAAGGCGACGAACGTCGCCGTCTTCAGGTCGAGCTCGCGGGCGGCGCGCGCGAAGAACTCGATGTCCTTCGGGTTCGCCCCGGGCCATCCGCCCTCGATGAATTGGACGCCGAGGTAGTCGAGCTGCTCGGCGATTCGCAGCTTGTCCTCGACGGTCGCCGAGACGCCCTCCACCTGCAGGCCGTCGCGGAGGGTGGTGTCGAAGATCTCTACGCGGTTGTCCATACTCTTTGTCTTTCGCTCTTCTCTTTCGGTCGGCAGTCGTCCCCGAGCAACAAAAAAGCCGCCCGCGGGCGGCTTGACGAGCACGTGGCAGCACGTGCTCTACGTAATGATCGCGATCGTGGCGCGCTGGCGAGAGTTGCGGTGCGTCATCGGCCGCCATTCAACCTGAACGCGAGCGGCCAGTCAACGAAATCCGACCCGTGCGGTCGTAGATCTGGGGACATCCCTGTGCATGAGCGGTGGACGAGTCGAACTTTTCTGGGGATTGAAGAAAAAGATCGGGGATAACCCTGGGGATTCGAAAATACCCCTTGACCTGGGATTATGCATTCGCGAATGTATCCGACGTACCGGGGAGCGCACGCCAACCGGGGCTGGATGACCGAGTCCTCCGAGCAGAGCCTTCGGGCCGAGCAGAGGGGAAAACGGCTTCGGCTCACGAGGCGGAGGCGACTCCGGACGGGGCGTGAAGCCACGCTGGGAAGCGACGAGCACCGGGCAACCGGAGCGGCGAGCGGAACAGCAGCTTCGGTGCACCGAGCCGCCGGCTTGCCGGAGGCCACGGGCAGCGAGGCACCGGCCGAAGCCACGGGGGCACCCCAACTGCTCCCGAGGAGCACTTCGGTTCGGAGGCGCCATCGAAACGAGGGCACGGGCAACCGGGTCAGCGTGAACGGCGCCAGGATGCTGGTCCGGGCAACCGGAGCAGGGTCCAGCTTCGGGAACGGAGGTCGGTTCGCCGACAAGACCGGCTCGGGGTGGCACCGTTACCGGGTGACCGGTGATGGCGCCGATCGGCTGCGGAGCCGGGCGACCGGCACCGGGGCCAACATGGGCATCGCCCGCCGAGCCTTCGGGCACGACGGGCGATGTGTAGGTCGAGCGAAGGCTAACGCCCGAAGATCGACCAGTGGTGGATCGTCCCACCTTTCGGGTAGCCCCGGGTAGGTGCGCCGGCGCAAGCAGGCCGCACCGCCCGGGGCGACTCACTTTTTCGGCCGGCCCGCCGCCGAGCCGCGGTCGCCTAAGGTGCGCCAGATGGCCGAGCCCGACCGTTCGCTCTCCCCCGGCATGCGAGAGCAACTCGAGCTGGGCTACGTGTTCGGCGGCATTCGCACCTTCGGCCAGCGACCGTTCCTCACCGACCCCGAGCAGCTCGACGCATGGCAACCCGACGTGGCGATCGTCGGGGCCCCGTTCGACATCGCCACCACCAACCGGCCGGGCGCCCGCTTCGGGCCGCGGGCGATCCGGGCGCTGGCCTACGAGCCGGGTACCTACCACCTCGATCTCGGAATAGAGATCTTCGATCACATCGAGGTCGTCGACTACGGCGACGCCTACTGTCCACACGGCCAGACCGAGACCAGCCACGCCAACATCCGCACCCGCGTGTACGAGATCGCCTCGCGCGGCATCGTGCCGATCATCCTCGGCGGCGACCACTCGATCACCTGGCCGGCAGCCACGGCAGTGGCAGATGTGCACGGCTACGGCAACGTCGGCATCGTTCACTTCGACGCACACGCCGACACGGCCGACATCATCGACGGCAACCTCGCCAGCCACGGCACGCCGATGCGGCGCCTTATCGAGTCGGGCGCGGTGCCGGGCGACCGCTTCGTCCAGGTCGGGCTGCGCGGCTACTGGCCCCCCGCTGAGGTCTTCGCCTGGATGGCGGAGCAGAACATGGTGTGGCACTCGATGCAGGAGATCTGGGACCGCGGCTTCAAGGCAGTGATGGACGACGCCGTCAGCGAAGCCCTCGCCCGCGCCGAGAAGCTCTACATCTCGCTCGACGTCGATTCGCTCGACCCCTCCTTCGCGCCGGGCACGGGCACGCCCGAACCCGGCGGATTGGCGACGGTCGACCTGCTCCGGATGATCCGCCAGCTGGCGCTCGAGCACGAGGTGGTCGGCATGGACGTGGTCGAGGTGGCGCCCGACTACGACGTCAGCGACCTCACCGTCAACGTCGCCCACCGCATGGTGTTCGAGGCGTTGGGCGGCATGGCGGAGCGCCGCCGGCGGCGCCTTGCCGAAACGTGACCGAAACCCGGCGCGGGAGACCTGGCGCGACAGCGATCACTCTCTAGTGTGACCCGTCGTGACCAGGCCCTTCTTCATCGACACCGACACGGGCTCCGACGATGCCGTCGCGCTCGTGATCGCGCTCACCCATCCCGGCATCGATGTGGTGGGCATCGGCGTCGTGGCCGGCAACGTGCCGCTCGACTTCGGCGTCCAGAACGCGCTCTACACGCGTGAGCTGTGCGAGCGTGACGATGTCCCCGTCTATGCCGGCGAAGACGCGCCGTTGCGGCTGCCGCTGATCACCGCCCAGAACGTGCATGGCACCGACGGGATGGGTGACATAGGCCTGCCGCTCGCCGGCCGCGCACCCGATGACGGCCACGCCGTCGACGCGCTGCTGCAGGCGTCGCACGATCACGCCGGCGAGCTGACGCTGGTCACGCTCGGCCCGCTGACCAACATCGCCCGTGCACTCGAGCGCGACCAGGCGCTTCCCGATCGCATCCCGCGCACCGTCGTGATGGGCGCCGTCGCCGATCACGTCGGCAACATCACGCCCGTCGCCGAATACAACATGTGGGCCGACCCCCACGCCGTCGACGTCGTGCTGCACTCAGGCATGCAGCTCGAGTTCGTGGGCTGGGACATCTCGCGGTACTACACGGTGGTCGACAGTGAGCTCGCGGCAGAGCTGCGGGCGATCGGCACGAAGCGCGCCGAGTTCTGCGTCGACATCAACGCCGTCGTCGCCCAGTTCTGTGCGACCGAGACGAAGTTGAGCGGGTTCGATCTCCCCGACCCGGTCACCATGGCCTACGCGATCGACCCACTGATCGCCACTTCGGCGCGGCGCCTCCATTTGGCGGTCGAGACGGAGAGCGAACTGACGCGCGGCATGGTGGTGATGGACCTGCTCGAGTTCACCGACCAGCCGCCCAACGCGCTGGTCGTTACGGCAGCCGACCGCGAGCGCTTTCTCGACATGCTCCGCACTGCAATCTCGTAGTTTCGGCGTGCCAGGGCCTCGCTACCCTCGCCGTGGTGGGGCATGTCATCGTCTCGGAGCTCGAGTGGGCGCCACCCGGTCACGACGCGTTGTTCTTCGACGTCGGCTTCGCGGTCAGCCCCGGTGAGCACGCCGCGTTGATCGGGGTCAACGGCGTCGGCAAGAGCACGATCCTTCGGATCCTCGGCGGCGAACTCGAACCGGACGAGGGCTCGTTCTCGATTGGCGGCGGCACGGTGCTGACGATGACGCAGGACGTCGGGATGTCGAGTCCTGACACGACGTTGCGCGAGATGCTGATCGAGGTA
>DASQTR010000143.1:0-5239 GCA_035641795.1 Ilumatobacter sp. | reverse complement strand
GGGTGACGGGGGCGGTGGCGACGCCCGCTGTCGCGATCTCGCCGGCAGGCGCGTCCGGGGCGGCGTCCCGGACACGCTGCCCGGCATCGTCGTCGGCGTCGAGCGGCAGGATCACGAGCTCGTCACCGACGGCGGCAGCGGCCGGGATGTCGTCTGACAGGTCGTCGACCAGCCCGTTCGTGAGCTCGGTCTCCGGTTCGGCGTCGTGCTCGGGCTGCGTGCCCGGCTCATCCGGCTCGTCGATCGGCACGACCACGAGTGGGGGCGGCGCGTCCCCCGGCCGGCTGACCCCTCCGGTCGGGTCGTCGGGGCTCCGCAGTTCCTCCGGTGGGGTGTCGAACACACCGGTCGACAGCAGCGGCAGTGGTTCCGGCCGGGGCAGCTTGGAGGCCACCTGCAGCAGGCCCTTGCCGAACTCGGCGGCCGTCGACCGCTCCTCTGGATCGGGGCGGCCGGCACGCTCGAGCACGGAGGCCAGCGGGCCCAGATCAGCCGACACCGGCATCAGCTTGCCGATTCGGGCTGACAGCGCGGCGACGGTCGAGTCGGACTTGAACGGCACCGAACCGGTGACCGCCTCGTGCAACGACAAGCCGAGCGCGTACACGTCGGCCCGCCCGTCGACCGGCTCGCCGAGCGCCTGCTCGGGCGCCGCGTACCATGCCACGTGAGTCGGGACCAGGTCGGGTTGCGCCCACGAGGGCACGCCCAGCAAACGGGCCAGGCCGAAGTCGATCACCCGCAGCCGGCGGTCGTCGCCGAACACGATCTTCGACGGGTTCAGCTCGGTGTGGACGAAGTTGCGTCGGTGGGCGTGGTCGAGGGCACGGCACACGTCGAGGCCAACCGCCAACGCCTGCGAAGGACTCAGCCGCCGACCGCGGTCGAACATGTCGCGCAAGCTTCCGCCGGCGAGGTGCTCGTTCACCACGTACGCCGTCGACACGTCGCCGACGCGGGCGATGCCCCAGTCGTACACGGCGGCGATGTTGGGATGGCTCAAGGCCGCCACTCCCCGCATCGACTCGTCGAAGCGCTCGCGGAACGACGGCGAGGCGGCCAGCTTCGGTCGCACGAGCTTGAGCGTGACGGTGCGCCCCGACTCGTCGTCACGGGCGTCGTACACGGCTGCATTGGCACCCGTCATGCCCATGCGCAGGACCCGGAAACGGTCCGCGAACAGGGTGCCGACGAGGTCAGCAGGCTCGAACGAGCGAGGTGGAGACGTGTCGCCGGGTGCCACGATGGTCGCACGCTATCGCCTCACCCCAATCCGAGGACCGCACTCGGACAGGGGCCGACGTGTGCCGATCGCGGCAGATGCGCGGCATCATAAAGGCCGTGACCGAGGCAGAGATCGACGCGCAGGAGGGCCTCGAACACGCGTCTCACACGCCGCCGCGCGAGCGCATCGGCTCGAGACGAATCGACCTGAAACGAATCGACAAGACGACGCTCGCATTGAGTCTCGTCATCGCCATCGGTCTCGTGCTCATCGGGCGCGGCCTAGCCGTCAGCCTGACGGGCGACGACCGCGCCGACCTGCCCGACGCGATCGAGAGCGTCGAGCCATTCCCGGAAGCGGTGCAGGTGCTGAGCCAGACTCGTGTGTTCGTCGATCTCGACCCCGGCTACACGGGCGTGTTCGTGATCGACGGGGTCGAGCTTGCCACGATCAACATCGAGGACGTCGACGAGCAGTTCTCCGCTGAGCCCGGCCAACAGATCGATCTCCCCGCCACCACCGTCTTCGAGCCAGGCAACTTCACCCTCACGTTCACGCCGAGCGACGAAGCGCTGGTCCAGAAGTTCGACACCGGGCTTCACCGCGCCCAGGTCATCTACTGGAAGATCACCGAGGGACGCCAGCGCGCGCGCAGCTACAACTGGACGTTCACGGTCGTCTGATCACGCCGGCAGCTCGCCGCTGGCGAGCAGGTCCTCGAAGCGCTCGGCGGCGATCTGCGGTACGCCGAACTGCTCGGCCTTGTTGACCTTGCTCGCGCCGGCGCCCTCGCCGACCACGAGCGCAAACGTCTTCTTGCTCACGCTGCCGGGACTCGACCCGCCGCGGACCGTGATCGCGTCCTCGGCCTCCTCGCGCGTGTAGCCGGGTACGGCACCGCTGACCACCACGGCCTTGCCGGCGAGCGTCTGCGGGATCGCGGCTCGCGCGGCGAGCGCCGCCTGCACTTCCTCCTCGCTGCCGAAGTTGACACCCGCCGCCTCGAGCCGGTCGATGAACTCACGGTTCACCGGCTGCTCGTACCAGCGCCCGATGGCGCCGGCGATCACGCCGCCCACGCCGTCGACCGCCGCCCGTTCGGCGTCGGTCGCCTCGAACACACGCCGCAACGTGCCGAACGCCTTTGCCAGTGCCTGCGACGCCGACGGGCCGAGGTTGCGGATGCCGAGGGCAGTGAGCACGCGTGGCAGCGGCCGGTCGCGGGACCCCTCGATCGCGGCGACGAGCTTCTCGGCGCTGATCCGCGCGAACCCCTCGAGGCCCACGACCTGTTCGACGGTCAACGCGTAGATGTCGGCCGGGTCGCGCACGAGCCCGGCGCGCGTGAGCTGCGCCACGGTGCGCTCGCCCAGCCCCTCGATGTCCATCGCCCCGCGCGACGCCCAGTAGATGATGCGCTGATCGCGTTGGAACGGGCAGGCAGGCTCGACGCAGCGTGTGTCGGCCTCGCCCTCCGGCCGCAGCAACGTGCTGTGCAGCGGGCATGGGCAGGTCGTCGGGAAGACCCATGGCACCGATTCGGCCGGGCGCGCCGACAGGAGCGGACCTACCACCTCCGGGATCACGTCACCGGCCTTGCGCACGATCACGGTGTCGCCGGGACGCACGTCCTTGACAGCCACCTGGTCTTCGTTGTGCAGCGTCGCCATCCCGACCGTCGACCCACCGACGAACACCGGCTCGAGCACCGCGAACGGCGTCGCCCGGCCGGTGCGCCCGACAGAGATCTGGATCTCGCGCAACAGCGTGGTGCGCTCCTCCGGCGGGAACTTGTAGGCGATCGCCCAGCGCGGCGCCCGCGACGTGAACCCGAGCTGCCGGCGCTGGTCGAGGTCGTCGACCTTGATCACGACACCGTCGACCTCGTACTCGAGGTCGTGACGGTGCTCCTCCCAGTGCATGCAGTGGGCGACGACGCTTTCGACCGACTCGAGTTGGCGCACCTCGGGATTGACGGGTAGCCCGAGCCGAGCGATGTACTCGAGCGTGGCGTGGTGCGAGGCGAACTCGGGCGCCCCGACCACCTCGCCCAGTTGGTACGCCCAGAACGACAGACGGCGGCGTGCCGTCATCGACGGGTCTTTCTGGCGCAGGCTCCCGGCCGCCGCGTTGCGCGGGTTCACGAGCATCCGCACTCCGGCTGACTCGTATTCACGGTTGAGAGCTTCGAACACGGCGGTCGACATGTAGACCTCGCCGCGCACCTCGAACACCTCCGGCGCGTGGCCGTCAGCCTTGGCGAGGATGTCGGGAACGTCGCCGATCGTGCGCACGTTGGCGGTGACGTCCTCGCCGACGCGACCGTCGCCGCGTGTCGCGGCACTGACCAGTCGTCCCTGTTCGTAGCGCAGGTTGATCGCCAGCCCGTCGAACTTCAGCTCGGCGACGAACCGCGGTGTCGCACCGCCCAGCCCGCGCAGCACTCGCCGCGTCCAGGCCTCGAGCTCCTCCGCGGTCATCGCGTTGTCGAGACTCGTCATCGGCACGGCATGCACCACCGGAGCGAACGTCGACGGCGCGAAGCCGCGCACGGTGGCGGTTGGCGACGACGCGTCGGCGAGCTCGGGATGTTCCGCTTCGAGTTTGCGCAGCTCGCGCAGCAGCACGTCGTACTCGGCATCGGGAAGCTCGGGCGCGTCGTGCTCGTAATAGAGGCGGTCGTGGTACTCGATCAGCTCGCGCAGCTGCATGATGCGTTCGACGTCCGTGTCGTCGTACGTCTCGTCGGTGTCGGTCATGCCGTCACCCGCCCAGCACGAGCTTGGCGGCAGTGGCCTCGCTTCGCACAGAGCGGCCGATGTCGCGCAGCGACTGCGCGACCCGTTCGGCGACGGGCACGCCGTGCGAGCCGAGCCCGCAGTCGGCGGTGAGCAGGCTCTGCTCGCGCAGCCGGATCGGTGAGCACCCCCGCTGTACCAGGTCGTGCCACAACGAGGCCAGCCGGTGCCAGGCTCGATTGGCGGTGACGCCGATCGGACCACCGGTGGCGACCGCGCCCCAAAGCACCCAACCTCCGCCGGCGAGGAAGCGGTCGATGTAGCCCGCCAGCGGTGCGATCGACGCCGAGACCGGCAGGGACACGACGTGCGGGCCGGCGGCGAGCAGCAGCGACACGTCGACGTCGCAGCAGCAATGCACGCCCACCGTGGCGACCGGCTCGACCGCCGCCATCGCCGACGACACGAGATCGACGCTTTCGTCGGGAGTTATCGGAGAGTCGCGCCCGAGCACCTCGTCGGCGAACGGCTCGTCGATGACTGCGAACTGCGGTGAGTGCGGGAGAGCCTCCGCGACGGCTGCCGCGACGGCGCGCGTGTGGGCCCTGATCGCGGCGCGGCTGACGTCGAACGCGAGGTCGGGTGCAGCACCGGCACGCAACAGTGCCACGCCGACCGAGATCGGCCCGGCGAAGTGCCATGCGACCGGGCCGGTGTGACCGCGCTCGGCGGCCACGGCGAGGAACGTGCGGAACCCGGTGAAGTGATCGCGCTGTAGGTCTGTGCACACGGCAGCCGAAGGGTCGAGCCGCGCGGCATCGATGGCGACGGTGCCGTACTGCCCGAGCGTGACGCCGCGCACGCCGACCAGCGCCTGGGCCACCGGCGACTCGGCCGGCGACCGCCGCGGCAGGCTCGGCATCGTCGGGACGTCGTACGAGGCGAGCACGAACTCGGCGGCCTGGCGGGCGTTGCGGTGGGGCAGGCTTCCGACGCCGACGGTGGCGCCAGAGGTCAGCCACGCGGCCCGCTGAGGCGCGCCCGCCACGACTGCGGTGTCCGATTCCACCATTCCGATCATCGTGACATCTCGGACTTCGGCGCGACGACTCCGTACGCGGGCAAACTGTCGCCCGTGCCCGCCCGACCCGCAGCGAGTCGCATCGAGCGGTACGTGCCGTGGTTGCTGCGCGGGACGTGGATCGGCGTCGCGCTGCTGGCGCTCCCCGCACTGGACGCCGCCTTCGAGGACCGGTCCCGCACCGCCCATGACGTC